>NZ_JBDLAK010000032.1:0-39853 GCF_039748055.1 Burkholderia sp. RS01 | reverse complement strand
TGCGGCGCTTGACCCGTGGCTGAACTACTACAACACTGAACGCATCCACGCCGCCATCAACAGCACCCCGATCACGCGAGTGTCACTAACCTAATGGCCGGGTACAGCTAGCGCGCAGGTCACCGCCACCAGCGCCATGCCGAGCATGAAGAGCCGCCGCGGCCCGAACCTGTCGGCCAGCCGCCCCATCAGTGGCTGGCCCGCGGCCGAGGTGATGTAGAAGGCGGTGATCACCCACGTGACCGTGGCGACGTCGAGCCTGAAATCCTCGCGCAGCACCACCAGGGCGACGGCGATCATCGACGAGTTCAGCGGGTTCAGCGACGTGCCCAGGCTCAGGCCAGCCACCGCGAGTCCGGCGCGGGAAGGGTTGCTCACGGCAACAGTCTTCCCCACGGGGCGCTTCTGCGGCGAACTCGGTGACGTTTCCTGGCCACCATCGCCTCCACCGCCAGCTCAGTTTTGCGCTGAACCCGTGGCAGGGCGACCTGAAGCTCTGGACGAACGCCCGGCTGGATTAAGGGATTCAGCCCGTCGTGCGGTGTGTACTCGTGGTGCTTCGCATTCCGCTGTAGGCTGCCACGACCCCCACCAGGAAGACGAGGACCGCGAGGTAGATCAGGCCGAGGTGCCCAAGCGTGGCCAGACCCCATGGGTAGTGCGCGGGGAGGGCCACAGCGAGTCCGACGACCGGGACGATAACGGCTGTGGCGAAGGCCCACCGTTCTCCGCGGCGCACCCCGTACCAGGACAGGCCTGCGACAGCCAGCCCGGTCGCAGCGATGAAGCCGCTGACCGCGATGTGCAGATGGCTGATGTAGTGATACAGCTGCGGGCTGAACGCCTCGATCTCCGCCTTTCCCTTATCCACTTGATCGGGGCCGATGCCCAGCTCGAGGAAGGCGTCCGTGAAGTTGAGTACCAAGAAGATTACGGCGTACCCCACGAAGGCCAGCCCGGCCAGTGTCATGAGAGCGGCTCCCGTCCGGAGTCGGGACTGTTCCGCTTGGGGAGTTTGGATGGTGGACACGGCCACCACCCCCTTTCTTATTCAAGTAGGTACTTGAATAAGAATCCCTTGACGGTAGCATTGTCAAGAGAACTCTTGAATAGGAGGCCCGAGTGGGCGATCAGCAGGAAAAGGATGCGCTCTTCGACGCCCTCGTAGAAGCTGCCAGGGCGTTGGGGAACGGCAGGAGGGCGCAGCTGATCGATATCCTCGGGCAGGGCGAGAGGTCGGTTGACGAGCTGGCCGCCGAGATCCACCAGACTATGGCCAACACATCCCAGCATCTGCAGCGCTTGCTGCGAGCCGGCCTTGCCTGCTCCAGACGCTCGGGGACGCGGATCTACTACTCCCTGGCCAGCCCGGCAGTGGAGCGGCTATGGCGAGCACTTCGGGAGACGGCCGAGGCGCACTCGGGGGAGCTGGGCGATCTCGTCCGTGCCTACGTCGGCGATCGCGCCGACCTGAGCATGATCACCCGCGACGAACTGCTGCTGCGCCTGCGGCAGGGCGACGTTGTTGTGCTGGACGTGCGTCCGCAGCCAGAGTACGAATCCGGACATATCCCGGGTGCGCTTTCCGTACCCTTCTCGGACATTAAGTCTCGACTCCGCGAGGTTCCCCAGGGGAGCGAAATCGTCGCCTACTGCCGCGGACCATACTGCCTATATGCAGACGAAGCCGTGCGGCTGCTCACGGACGAAGGGCGCGTCGCCACCAGGCTTGAGGAGGGCTTCCCCGAGTGGAAGGCGAACGGGCTCCCGATAGAACAGTCGGCCACGGCACGGAATTCGCCGCCAGGGCACTGATCGAGTGGTGCAACACGGCCGGCGTGGACACTGCGTTCATCGCGGCGACCATACGCTCGCCGATCGTGCTTCCCTTGTGAGCGCCCGGCCAGAGCAGTACCATCCCCTCACCGAACAGCTCCGTGGAAGTGGGCAACGATGCTCGATACGGCAGGCAACACTGTAACGAAAAAGCGCCGCGACCTGGTCACAGAGCTGCTGGGTGTTTGGCTGCTGCTGGCCGTCTTCCTGGACGGCTGGGCGCACCTCAACCTCCCCAGCCTGGAGACATTCTTCACGCCGTGGCACGCCGCCCTCTACTCCGGCATGGTGGCCACCGCGGCGTGGACCGCCCTCGTGATCTGGCGGAACCGGACGCCGGGGCAGCCGCTCTCGCAGGCCCCACCGCCGGGCTACCGCGGCACCGCGATAGGGGTGGTCCTCTTCGGCGTGGCCGGCGGCCTGGACCTGCTGTGGCACGAAATTCTGGGCATCGAAGTCTCGCTGGATGCCCTCGTCAGTCCCACCCATCTGCTGCTCGGCTTCAGCCTCTTCCTCATTCTGGGAACGGCAGTCCGCAGCGCCCGCGCAGCCAGCCGTAACGGGAACTTTGAGTGGACCCCGGCGGCGCTGTTCGCCGTCGTCCTGATGACCGGGCTGGGAGCCTTCTTCCTCATCTACTGCTCTGCCTTCGTCCGGCCCGGGCCGACGGCCCTCTTCGTCCCGACGCCGGTGGGCACGCCGGGCCGTCTACAGGCGGAGCTGCCGGTGGTGGTCAGCCTGACCGGTTACCTGCTGACCACAGCGTTGATCATTGCTCCCTTCCTCTTTACGCTCTCCGCCTCCCGACGCCCTGCCCGCGGGATCGTCACCATGCTGGTGGCAGCTGCCGCCTGGCTGCCGGTGGCGATGGTGGGCTTGCGTCCCACCGCAATCGCCGGAGCCGCCGGAGCCACTGCGGCCGCAATTTCGGCGGACGTGCTGCTGGCCCGCCTGCCACAGGCTTGGCTAAACCGGCGGCTGCCCGCGGTGACGGCCGGCATCGCCGCTCTCCTGTGGACGGGCCAGCTGGTGGCCTTCGCGGTGGCGGACGGGATCCGCTGGCCCGTATCGCTCTGGCTGGGGGCGGTGGTGCTCAGCGCAGCGGCTGCAGCAGGCCTGGCCCTCCTCAGTTCCTGGGGCCCGGCCACACGTTCAGCACAGGACGCCGCCGGGGTTGTCGAAGGCAGGTTGTGAGGACGCGCCGAAGCATTTCCGCATCGTCGCATTGCGTTCTGTCATGCGTCCTGGCGGTTGGCGTTCTCGGCGGGTTCGGCACGCCGGTAGCGGCCGCCGTCGAAATACCGGCGACCGGAACGCCGGCGACCGGACCTGCGATCCCGGACCGGGGCTATGAAGCGGTGGACGCCTACCTGCGGGAGCAGATGGCAGCCATCGGGCTTCCGGGAGCCGCCGTCGTCGTCGTGAAAGACGGCGTCCAGGTGCATTCCGCGGCGTTCGGGCACGCCGACGACTCGGGGCGGCCGATGACAGCCCAGACGCCGGTGCTGCTGGCCTCAACCACCAAGCCCCTCACCGCCATGGCCGTGATGCAACAGGTGGAGGCGGGCCGGCTGCGGCTGGACGAGCCGGTGCGGACCTACCTTCCCTGGTTCACCCTGCAGGACAGCCGCTCCTCCGCGATCACGGTGCGCCAATTACTCCACCAAACAAGCGGCATGGCGTCCAAGGACACGGCGTTCGAAGCCTCCGACGCCCAGGACCCCGAGGCCATCGAGGAAGGGGTGCGCGCCCTGTCGGGTTCCCCGCTGGCCGGATCGCCGGGTGAGGGGTTCCGGTATGCCAGCGCCAACTTCAACATTCTGGGCCTGCTGGTGCAGACGGTCTCCGGCCAGCCGTTCGGGGACTACATGGAGCAGCACGTCTTTGCGCCGCTGGCAATGGCCCACAGTCATACGACACGCGCCGCAGCGCAGGCGGACAACGCGGCCGCCGGCTATTCCCTCTGGTTCGGCTCGTTCTGGCGGCAGACCGGAGTGCCGGCGCCCACCACCGGAATGCCGTCCTCCACGATGTACTCCTCGGCCGAGGACATCGGCCACGAACTGACCGCCCTGCTGGACGAGGGACGGTACCGGGGCCGCGCATTCCTCCGGCCGGAAAGCGTGGAAACCCTGCTCAAGCCGGAGGTGCAGATTGACGAGTCCAAGGGCTACGCCATGGGCTGGTTCACCCGCCCGCTCGTGGAGTCCGTTGGCCCCGCAAGCGGGGCCGCAAGCCCGCCCACGGCAGACCCGCCCACCGCGGACCAGGCCTTGCCCCTGCTCCTGGAGCATCAGGGCGAATGGGGCAACAGCCACACTTACAAGGCCATGGTTCCGGCCTCCCGCCTCGGCGTGGCCCTCGTCATCAACGCGAACGACACGTCGGCCCCGTCACGGCTCAAGGCCATTGACACCAACGTCCTGCGGATTCTCCACGCGCAGCCGCCGGTGCCGGCCGTGGTGCAGGAGGACTGGCTCCAGCGCTCCAGCTGGCTGGTGTCGCTGGTACTGCTGCTCGCTGAACTGCTGATCCTCGCGCTGGCCCTCGCCTTTCTTCTGCGGAGGTCCGCCGCCCGAAGGCGGTGGGTGCCGTGGGCCGGGGGCGCTGCAGCGCTCGCCCTCGACGGGTTCGCGCTGTGGCTGTGCCTGGTCTACGCCCCCGCGCGGTTCGACACCCATCTTGCCGTCATAGTCCGCCAGTTTCCCGACGTCGGAGTCGCGCTCGTCCCCGCGCTCGGGCTGGCCCTCCTCTGGCCGGTCCCGCGAACGGTTTGGCTTGTTTCCCGGATGCGCTCCGCTACTCCGGGATCGCACCGATCTGCTGCATGAGCCTCAGGTTGTCGGTGGTTCCCCAGTGCTCGGCGACCTTGCCGTCCACGACGCGAATGATGTCAGTAGTGCTGAACTCGACCGTCTTGCCCGTTGCCGGAATGCCGGCCATCTCCCCACCATGAGTGCCCGTTAGAATCACGTGGCACGCTTCCATGTCTCCTTCCGCCAGCGATGGCTCGATGGTCTTGGCTTTGATGTCCGGGAACGCTGACCGAATCGCATTCACGAAGAACCGGACGCCCTCCTTGCCGGGCGGTTGTCCAGGAAAACCCTCTTCGTGATCGACAAAGTCTTTCGTTGACAATTCATCAATTAGAGCTAGATTTCCGCCCTCAATTACCTCTGTGTAAAAACGCTTGATCAGTCCAGCCCCGTCAGACATTTCCGACTCCTCCAGTGCATGAGACCGTTCAAATTTTCCCCCGGATGCATGGACGCGCACTCGGCGTGCGGACCGTGCTGTCACATCCCCATCCCGCCCGTTGCCGCCGGTGTGAGGGCGATACTGAGGGCAATGACGGCGAGCGCCACGGCAACCGAACGGTTGGCCAGCCGCTTCCAAGGAAGCATCTTCTCCACAGCAATGAATGCGCCCACCAGCGCCATCCAGCCGACGCTCATCACGCCCAGCGCAAACAGCGCCACCATAAGCGCCCAGCAGCAGCCGACGCACCAGGCGCCGTGCTCCGCTCCCATACGCAGCGCCCCGCCGTATCCCGGCCGGAGGCGGTGCAGAATGAAGTCCAGGGGCGTCCGGCACTTGGTGAGGCAGACGTTCTTGGCCGGGGTCAGCTGGTAAACGGCCGCCGCCAGGATCACCCCGGCCGCGGCGTAGCGTCCGCCGGGCTCCGCGGTGAGCCCGCCCGGCACCAGCGAAGCCACGGCCTCATAGAGCGCGTACGCCACAAGCCCGAACGCCGTCCACGCCAGGAGGTAGCCGGCCACGAAAAGCGCGGTGGAACCGCGCGGCGCATACCGCCCCGTTTCCCGACGACGGCGGCCGATCTTCGCGTACGCCGTCACCATGGGCGCCACCGACGGAAACATCATGGCGGCCAGCATCACCACCCAGGTGATGAGGAAGAAGTCCAGCGGCCCCGGATCCGTCCAGCCTCCCATGTTCATTCCGTTCATCCGGTCAGCGGTGAACACCCAGCCCGCCGCCGCGAGGAGGAGCAGAACGGCAACCAGCCCGGCTTGGCGCACGTCGATCCGCTGCAGGTCCATCCTGCGGGGACCGTAGCCGCGCAGACCCGTCCCGGGACGTGCAACGCCGGCGTTGACCTGCGTGCCCGGTCCCGGGATCAGAGTGCTGCGCTGCCTGTGATGCCGGGGCTCATGCGCGGCCCTTGGGTCCACCTTCAGCCATCTCGCTTGCGAAGGTGAAATCCGCCGTCTCGCCATATACCGCCTCAAAGTCGAGGCCGAAGAGGTCCGATCCGCCCTTGCCCTTGCCGATCAGGAACTCGGGGGCGAAGCCGAACATCGCGTTTTTGACGGTGGTGACTCCCCCGCCCGGGCCCGGAAGCGATTCGAACGCCAGGTTCGTGTGCCCCGCCACCGATGCCGTCGGGGCGTCGCCGTCGGAGAAACTGATGCTTCCGCGCTCCACGCCGAGCCACTCGCCGTAGAGGGCGGCGAAGTCGGCGAAGGGACCGCCTTCGTCGCCGTGGAGAATGCGCTCCAAGGCCTGGGCCTGGCCGTCGGAGATGCTGTCGCCGAGGACGATGCCGACCTTCCAGTTACCGGACGTCAGGTTGGACGGGAACAGGTTGCAGAAGGCGAAGTCGACGCCTGAAAGATCGGTGTCATCGAGCCGGCCGCTGGCGATGTGGAAGACCGCCGCGCCGCGGCATTCCCCGTTCGGCCCCGTGGGCGGGTTATCCACGGGACACGGACAGATCAACTGGCAGTTGCAGTTCGCAAGATATTTTCCGGACATTTCCCAAGACATCAGAACCCTCCTCGCTGGCGCCGTCGCCAAGCAAAAGCGGCCCAGATTCAGCGCCGAGAATACTTAGGAACGGGGCAGAACGCCCCGTTAAGGCAGACCGTATTCCCGGATAATCTGCGTGTCAATATCCCGTGATTACGGGGAAAGACAGCCAGGCGCGTCCCATCATTTTCTGAGCCTCCCGCCGTCCTAGGAGTCCGGTGCCCGAACTTCGCAGACCGTCAGCACACTTGTTAACCTCCCATCCAACTCCCCGCACACCACGCGCCATCTGGCCTGGGTAGCGTGGATGGGTCAGCCGGCCGCATCGCCGGCACCGGTCTCATCCAGGAGGAACCATTCCCATGCGCACAGTTCTGACTGCCGCGGCCGCCGCCGCGCTCATCGCCGCCCTGGCGAGCCCCGCCGTCGCCGCCCCTGCCGCGGAAGCCGGCACACCGTCGTCGAACGCTGCCGGGAAAGCAACGTCCGGCATCAAGGCAAACGAGGGCAGCGGCTACTTTGACCTGCAGGCCCACCGCGGCGGCCGCGGCGAATGGACCGAAGAATCCCTGGCCGCGTTCGGCAACTCGCTCAAGCTTGGCGTGACCACCCTCGAGCTGGACACCCACCTGACCGACGACGGCAAGGTCATCGTCTGGCACGACGACACCATCCAGGCCAACAAGTGCGCCGACACTGCCCCGGCCACCCCGGGCGACCCCGAATTCCCGTACGTCGGGGACCGCGTGGCCGAGCTGTCCCTGGCCCAGATCAAGACGCTGAACTGCGGCTTCACCCAGCTGCCCGGCTTCCCGGAGCAGCAGGTCATCCCGGGCAACAGGATCGCCGAGCTCAAGGACATCTACCAGCTGGCCCGCGACTACGACGCCAAGAAGGTCCGTTTCAACGTGGAGACCAAGGTGGAGGACGGCAAGTCCGGCGGCGACGGCATGGTTGCGCTGACCAAGGCCGTGGTCATCGAGATCTACAAGGCCGGCATGTCCGGGCGCACCACCGTGCAGTCGTTCGACTGGTCCTCGCTGAACCTGACCAAGAAGATCGCCCCGCAGCTGCCCCTCGTGGCCCTCTCCAGCGGCGACGCGTGGCTCGAGGTGGGCAAGCCCGGCGCCAGCCCCAACCTCGGCGGCATCGACATCGACACCTACGGCGGATCCCTCGCCAAGGCCGCCAAGGCCCAGGGCTACGACGTCATCTCCCCCACGTTCAGCTCCGTCACGCCCAAGATGATCACGGAAGCCCACCAGCTCGGCTTGCCGGTTATCCCCTGGACGGTCAACACCACCGCGGACATGGAGCGCCTGATGGACCTCGGCGTGGACGGCATCATCAGCGACTACCCCACGCGCCTGCGCACCCTCATGCAGGAGCGCGGACTGAAGCTGCCGAAGGCTTACGCGCTGAACGGCTAGAGTCTTCCAGCCAGGACGCACGACGGCGGCCGTCCCCTTTCGGGGGCGGCCGCCGTCGTTGTTTGTTCAGTCAGGTCAGCTTTCGAAGCTCTCGCGCCGCGCCTCCGCGTCCGCTCGGTTCAGCTCCACATAGCTGCGCTGCGGCAGGCCCACCGACTCGGGCACGCCCGGAAGCTCCTCGCCGCGGAGCGTTGCCTGCGCGGTTTCCCGCATGCACAGCACGCTCACCAGACCGATCACGCCGGCGATCGCCATGTACCAGCCCGGCACCAGCTGGTTTCCCGTGGACTCGATCAGCTGGTTGGCCACCGTCTGCGACGGCCCCGCGAAGAATGCCGTGGAGAAGTTGTAGGCAATCGCAAACCCTGTGTACCGCACCGCGGTGGGAAACAGTGCCGGGAGCGTGGACGACACCGACGAAACCAGGACCACCAGCAGCAGCCCGAGCACCGCCAGCCCGAGGAACTGCAGGAGCAGGTTCGGCATGCCCAGCAGCATCACCGCGGGCACGGAGAACACTGCGTAGCCGGCCGCGGCCACCAGCAGCAGCGGCTTCCGCCCCACGCGGTCGGATAGCGCACCGACCGGCGGGATCGCCACCAGCATCAGCGCCATTATGGCCACCAGCATCCAGTTGCCCTGCGCCGCGCTGTGGCCCAGCTGGCCACTCAGGTACGTGGGCATGTAGCCGAGGATCAGGTAGAACGCCACGTTCAGCAGCACCACGAAGCCGGCCAGGACCAGCAGCTGCCGCCAGTTGTGCTTCAGCACGTGCCGCAGCGGCGACTTGGCGGTCTCCTGGTGCTGAGTGGCTTCGGAGAACACCGGAGCCTCCACCAGACGGGTCCTGATCCACAGCGCGGTGAGGCCCAGCGGAATGGTCAGCAGGAACGGCAGGCGCCACCAGCCGTCTTCCATGCCTTGGTCCCCCACCACGGCGATCAGCGACGTGCAGACGATGGCAGCCAGCATGAAGCCCACCGTCGTGCCGAACTCCAGGAACGATCCGAGAAACCCGCGGCGCCGGTCCGGCGCGGACTCCGCCATGTACACCGCAGCGCCGCCGTATTCGCCGCCTGCGGAAAAGCCCTGAACCAGCCGGCAGAGCAGCAGCAGCGCCGGGGCCAGCAGGCCCACCGAGTGCAGCGTAGGCAGCAGGCCGATGGCGCCGGTGGCCAGCGTCATCAGCGTCACGGTGAGCACCATGACCTTCTGCCGGCCCACCCTGTCACCGAGCGGGCCCAGGATGAGGCCTCCCAACGGCCTCACCAGGAAGGACAGGGCCAAGGTAGCGAGAGTCAGCGTCACGCCGAGGCCGCCGTCGCCCTCCGCGGATCCGAAGAAGTTGGCGGCCATGTAGATGGTCAAATAGCCGTACACGCCGTAGTCGAACCACTCCACGGCGTTGCCCAGGGCGGACCCCAGGATGGAGCGGTGGAGGGTGCGTTTGCCTTCCTCGGTGCGGGGCTCCGCTCCCGGCGCGGTGCGGGGCTCCGCTCCCGGCGCGGTGCGGGGTTCCGGGTGCATGTTCTGCACGGGCTGGGGACTGGTCATAATTCGTTCGTCCTTCAGTGAATTGGTGTTCGTCAGCATTCGTCAGCCGCCTGGGCGTTCCGCCGCTCCGGGATCAGCCGCGCGGTACGGCCATGTACTTGGTCTCGAGGAACTCCTCGATGCCCAGCCGTCCGCCCTCACGGCCCAGGCCCGAGGCCTTGACGCCGCCGAAGGGCGCCGCAGGGTTGGAGACGATGCCGGTGTTCAGGCCCACCATGCCGACTTCAAGGGCGTCGCCCATGCGGAAGCCGCGGTCCACGTCCTGCGTGAACAGGTAGCCCACCAGCCCCCAGGGAGTGTCGTTGGCCAGCCGGGTGACTTCCTCTTCGGTGTCGAACGGGACCACCGGAGCCACCGGCCCGAAGATCTCCTGGCTCATCAGGTCGGATTCCGGGCTCACGCCGGACAGGACGGTGGGCGTGTAGAAGTAGCCGGGGCGGTCCGGCCGGGAGCCACCGCAGACCACAGTGGCGCCCCTGGACACGGCGTCGTCCACCAGCTCCTGCACCTTATTCAGTGCCTTCTCCTCCACAAGAGGCCCGACGTCGGTCCCGGACTCCGCGCCGTCGCCCACCGAAAGGGCGCTCAGGCGGGCTGCCAGCCGGCGCGCGAATTCGTCGGCAATGGGGCGCTGGACGAACAGCCGGTTGGCTGCCGTGCAGGCCTCGCCCATGTTCCGCATCTTCGCGGCCACGGCGCCTTCCACGGCGCGGTCCAGGTCCGCGTCCTCGAACACGATGAACGGCGCGTTGCCGCCCAGCTCCATCGAGGAGCGCATCACGTGCTGGGACGCCTGCTGCAGCAGCCGCACCCCCACCTCGGTGGAACCCGTGAAGCTGACCTTGCGGGCAATTCCGCTGGCCATCCAGGGCGACACGACGTCCGAGGCCTTGGTGGTGCACACAACGTTGAGCACGCCCTTGGGCAGCCCCGCCTCGACCAGGATGTCCACCAGCGCCAGGGAGGACAGCGGGGTCAGGTTGGCCGGCTTAAACACCATGGTGCAGCCGGCGGCGATCGCGGGGCCGATCTTGCGCGTGCCCATGGCCAGCGGGAAGTTCCACGGCGTCACCAGCACGCACGGCCCCACCGGCTCCTTGGACACGAGGATGCGGTTCTTGCCGTCCCCGGTGGTGGTGAGGTCGCCGCCGATGCGCACTGCCTCCTCGGAGAACCAGCGGAAGAACTCGGCCGCGTAGGCCACCTCGCCCTTGGCCTCCGCGAAGGGCTTGCCCATCTCGGAGGTCATGATGAGGGCCAGTTCGTCCTGGCGGGCCATGATCAGGTCGTAGGCACGGCGCAGGATTTCGCTCCGCTCCCGCGGCGAGGTCTTGGCCCACACCTTCTGCACCCGGCCGGCGGTTTCAATGGCGCGCTGGGCGTCTTCCGGACCGCCGTCGGCCACCGTCGCGATGACCTCTTCGGTGGCGGGATTGACGACGTCGAACCGGCTGCCGGAGACGGCTTCCGCCCACTCCCCGTCGATGAACAGGCCGGTGCTGACCCTGGCGATCGCGTCGAGCGCCTTCTGCGAGGTCCGGGCAGTGCTGGTGGTCTGGGTGGTCATATCAGGAATCCTTTTCGTCGGTGTTCGGAAAGTTCTAGGGTGGGGTTGGTTTGCGCGCCGGTTTCGGCAAGCTCAACCAGGGGTTCCGGGATCGAGCAGCTGGGCGAGGTGGCTTCCGGCCCGCTCGGCGTCGAGCTGCTTGACCTGCATGGCGCAGGAGAAGCCGTCCGTGAGCACCACGGATTCCGGCGCGGTGCTGCGCAGTGCGGGAGCCAGCGCCTGCTCCGCCACCTGCATGCTCACCTCGTAGTGCTCCTTCTCGAAGCCGAAGTTCCCTGCCACGCCGCAGCAGCCGGAGGCGTCCACAACGCCGGTAATGCCGACAGCGGCCAGCGCGGCCTTCTGCATGCCGGCACCGAAGACTGAGTACTCGTGGCAGTGCGTCTGCAGCACCACCTGCTCCGGAAGCGGTTCCGCCGGATTGGGGGTCCAGCCTGCTCGTGACAGCTGGTCAATGTGCGACGCGAAGCTGCGCACCCGGGCCGCCACGCGCCGAGCCTGCTCCGTGTGGACCAACTCGGGCAGGTCCTTGCGGAGCGCGGCCGCGCAACTGGGTTCCACCACCACGATGGGCCGGTCGGTGCCATCGTCGAGCACTTCGGCGGCGTTGCCCAGCAGCTTCTTGGCGGTGTCCAGCTGGCCGGTGGAGATCCAGGTCAGGCCGCAGCACGCGTCCGCGGAGCATTCGGTGCGCTCCCCCGCGCCGGTGAGCACGCGGGCCGCGGCGCCGGCCACCTCCGGGCGGAAGCCCTTGGTGAACGTGTCCACGAACAGCACCACGCCGTCGGCACCCGGGAGGGTTCCGCCGTCGTGCGTTTTGCGGCGGCGCCGGCCCGGCATCGCCACGCCCGCCGCCGCAACCTCCCTTTGCCACTCGCTGCCGCCGGCGAACCGGGGCAGCGAGCGCTCCGTGGTGAGGCCGCCCAGCATGGCGGCCGCCTTGCCGAGCGGCGTGGCCAGGACGGCATTGACCAGCGGCGCCACGCGGCCGGTGATCTTCAACCACCGCGGCAGCCAGCCGAGGGAGAAGTGCGAGAGCGGCCGCAACCGGCCGCGGTAGTAATGGTCGAAGAATTCAGACTTGTAGCTGGCCATGTCAACGCCCGTGGGGCAGTCACTGGAACAGGCCTTGCAGGACAGGCAGAGGTCCAGGGCCTCGCGGACCTCCTCGGACTTCCAACCCTCCTCCACCGTGCGGGCGCCGCGGACCATGTCCTGCAGCACGCGGGAACGTCCGCGAGTGGAGTCCTTCTCGTCGCCGGTGGCCCGGTAGCTGGGGCACATCACGCCGCCGGAATCCGTGCGGCAGCGGCCCACGCCGATGCAGCCCTGAACGGCATGGACCCACGGATCGAGGCCGCTTCCGCCCGCGTCTGCGGGGTTGTCCGTCTCCGCGGAGGATCCGCCGCCGGAATGCAGGGGACGGAGGTCGAAGCTGGTCCGCCACTCGCGCCGCGGCACGCCGTCCAGCGCCAGGTTCTCGTCCAGCGGGTCCGGGTCCGTGAGCGATCCCGGGTTCAGGATGCCGGCCGGGTCCCACAGGCGGCGGTAGGCAGAGAACGACTCCAGCAGGCGCGGCGAGTACATCAGCGGCAGCAGCTGGGACCGGGCCCGGCCGTCGCCGTGTTCGCCGGAGAGCGAGCCGCCGTGCCGGACCACCAGGCGGGCGGCCTCGCCGGAGAACGTCCGGAACACCGCGCGGCCTTCCTCGGTGCGCAGATCGTAGGTGATGCGGATGTGCATGCAGCCGGCACCGAAGTGCCCGTACATGACCCCCTGGAGGCCGTAGCGCTCCAGTAGCTGACGGAAATCGGACAGATAGTCCGCCAGGTTTTCGGGTGCGACGGCGGAATCCTCCCACCCGGGCCAGGACTCGCCGCCCGTGGACAGCCGGGACGAGAGCCCGGCGCCGTCCTCGCGGACACGCCAGAGCGAGGCCCGTTCAGTTGCGTCCGGCACGGGGCGGCCCGCCACGAGGCGGCCGTTTTCCGTGAGCCTGGCCAGCAGGCGGTCGGCCTGCGCCCCCACCTCGGCGGGGTCATCGCCGTCGAGGTCCACGTACAGCCAGGCCTTGCCTTCCGGCAGCCCGAGCACCGCGCCCTCGCCGCGGCGGAAGCGCATCGTGTCCACGATGGCCTCGTCGATGCCTTCCACGGCGGCCGGGGAGAATTCAAGGATGGTCCCGATGTCCCGCGCGGCGTCCACCACGTCCGCGTAGCCGAGGCAAACCAGCAGCGCGCTGGCCGGCTTGGGCACCAGCTTCATCCGGGCGCCAGTGACGATCACGCAGGTACCCTCTGAGCCCACCAGGGCGCGGGCAACGTTGAAGCCCTTTTCCGGCAGCAGGTTGGCCAGGTGGTAGCCCGAGACCTGCCGCTGGATGCGGCCCAGTTCGGTGCGGAAGTCGGCCAGGTTGTTGTGGGCCAGCTTCTTGAGCGAGTCCGTCAGCGCCGTAGCGCGTGCCGCAGCAGCCCTGTCCTTCGGGTGGGTAGCGCGCAGCCCGGTGGCAGTGGCGGTGAGGCGGGCGCCGTCGGAGGTGACGACGTCGAGCTCCACCACGTGGTCCGAGGTGCGGCCGTAGCGGACGGAGTGGTTGCCGCAGGCGTCGTTGCCCAGCGAACCGCCCACGGTGGCGCGGTTCTTGGACGATGGATCCGGGGCGAACGTGAACCGGTTGCCGGTGGTCTGCTCCACTTCGCGGGAGAGGACGGCGAGCACCACGCCCGGGTCCACGGCCACGGTCCCGGCTGCCTCATCGATCCCGTGGATCCGGTTCATGTACCGGGAGAAGTCCAACACCACGCCGGGCCCGATCGCGTTGCCCGCCATGGACGTGCCGCCGCCGCGGCTGATCAGCGGGGTCCCGGTTTCCCGGCACACCGCCAGCGCGGCCACCACGTCCTCCGTTGAGCGCGGGAACACCACGGCCAGCGGAGGCACCCGGTAGTTGGACGCGTCGTAGGAGTACTCAGCCAGCCGCCGGGGCGAGCCGTCCGCGCTGATCCCGGCGGCAGACAGCCGCTCGAGCACCTTCCGTTGGGCCTCGTTCTGCAGGCCGGTGGCCTGCTCAGCGGAAGGCACGACGGCGGCGGCGTCCGATGCGGAGGTAGCGTCAGTTTGCTTCATGTCGGTCAGCGTAGTCCCCGACGGCATTTCAGCAGGCTGGACGGTAGTGGGCAGCGAAGCGTCACTCATCGACGGGCTCAGGCTCCGGCGGTGGCGGGAACAGCGCCCACGACGGCACCCACGGCGGCCTCGAAGCGCTCCAGTCCCGTGGAGATTTCCTCGGCGGTTACCACCAGGGCTGGGATAAGGCGGACCACGTTGCCGGCAGGGCCGCAGGTCAGTGTCAAAAGGCCGTGCTCCGTTGTGGCCTGCTGGATTGCGGCGGCCGTGGTGGCGTCCGGCTTGCCGTCCTCGCCGGTGAATTCGATGCCCTGCATGAGGCCGCGGCCGCGGACGTCCCCGATCACCGGGAAGCGCTCCTGGAGCTCCTTCAGGCCCGCCTGCAGCTGTTCGCCGCGGACGCGGGAGTTCTCCACGAGGCCTTCCTCCTGGACCACTTCGAGAGTCGCGACGCCGGCAGCAGCCGACACCGCGTTGCCGCCGTAGGTGCCGCCTTGGGAGCCGGGCCAGGCCTTGGACATGGTTTCGGTGGAGGCGGCGATGGCGGAAATTGGGAAGCCGGAGGCGATGCCCTTCGCGGTGACGATGATGTCCGGGGTGGCCGCGGAATACTGGTGGCCCCAGAACTTGCCGGTGCGGCCCACGCCCGCCTGGACCTCGTCGAAGATCAGCTGAATGCCGTACTTGTCCGCACGCTCGCGCAGCCCTTCCATGAAGGCCGGCGGCGTGGGCAGGTAGCCGCCGTCGCCCAGCGCGGGTTCGATGAGGAACGCTGCGGTGTCATTGGGCGCGGTGCGGGTCTGCAGCAGGTAGTCGAGTTCCTGCAGGGCGAACTCCACGGCAAGCGCCTCGTCCCAGCCGTAGCGGTACGCGTATGGGAAGGCAGACATGTGGACGCCGGCCATCAGCGGGGCGAAGCCGGCGGAGAACTTGGTGCCCGCCGTCGTCAATGACGCGGCGGCGACGGTGCGGCCGTGGAAGCCGCCCTGGAACACCACGATGTTGGGGCGGCCGGTGGCCATGCGGGCCAGGCGGATGGCCGCCTCGACGGCTTCGGAACCGGAGTTGGCGTAGAACACGGAGTCCAGGCCTGCCGGGAGGACCTCGCCGAGCTTCTCGGTCAGTTCCAACAAGGGCTTGTGCATCACCGTGGTGTACTGGGCGTGGATGATCTTGCCCACCTGCTCGCGTGCGGCTGCCACCACTTTGGGGTGGCAGTGGCCCGTGCTGGTCACGCCGATGCCGGTGGTGAAGTCCAGGTAGTCCTTGCCGTCGGTCCCGTGGATCCAGCTGCCAAGGGCGTGATCCACGACGACGGGGGTTGCTTGCTTGAGTGCGGGGCTGAGGGAAGTCATGCGTCCCATGATGCAGGTCACACCTGTTTATTGTCAACAATCCTGCAATGGGAGTACGGTTGTGGCGTGAGTAACACTGAAAACGACCACCTGCTCCAGACGCACGAAGCCCGGAGCCAGCCCGCCCCAACCCCTTCCATGGACGACCAGACGCCCCGCGTCGTCATCCTCGCCGCCGAGGGCCAGCCCCGCCCCTACAACCTCACCGAGATCGAGGCCCTTTCCCACGTCACTGTGACCGACGCCGCGGGCCTCGCGGAAGCCTCGCAGGGAGCCAACGTGCTTTTTCTCTGGGACTTCTTCTCCTCAGCACTGCGGGACGCGTGGCCGCGCGCCGATTCGCTGAGATGGGTACATGTGGCCGCCGCCGGCGTGGATGCCATGATGTTCGACGAACTGCGCTCCTCCGACGTGGTGGTGACCAACGCTCACGGCACGTTCGATCAGCCCATCGCGGAGTTTGTCCTGGCCTCCATCCTGGCCCACGACAAGCAGCTGCACCGGAGCAAGGATCTCCAGCAGCAGGTCCTCTGGCAGCACCGCGAGCTCACCCGCACCGGCGGCTCGCACGCCCTGGTGGTGGGCACCGGAGGAATCGGCCGCGCCACCGCCCGGCTGTTGCGCGCCGTGGGATTGGAGGTCCGCGGCGTCGGCCGCACGGCCCGCGATGACGATCCTGATTTCGGCACCGTCTACGCGAGCGCGGACCTGGCCGAGCACGCCGGCTGGGCGGACCACGTGGTGCTGATCGCCCCGCTGACCGAGCAGACCCGCAACATGCTGGACGCCCGCGTCCTCGCGGCCATGAAACCGTCCGCGCACCTTGTCAACGTAGGCCGCGGCGCCCTCGTGGACGAGCCTGCCCTCATACAGGCCCTGTGCGACGGAGAGATCGCCGCCGCCTCGCTGGATGTATTCAGCGAAGAACCCGTTCCGGCCTCCCACCCCTTCTGGGACATGGAGAACGTCCACATGTCCGCGCACATGTGCGGCGATGTCATCGGCTGGCGCGATGCCTTGGCCCGGCAGTTCCTCGGCAACCTGGAGCGCTGGACCGCGGGCGGGCGCCTGGCCAACGTGGTGGACAAGGAACGCGGCTACGTCAGTGGCAGCTGACACCCGAAAAATTACAAAGTCCCGCGGTTTGTGTGAGCCGCACCACATGGTCTAGATTGTAGACAATCTACCAATTAACTCGGAGGTGTCTTTTGCTGTTCAGCCAAGAGGAGTACGACGCCCGGCTCGCCGGTGTCCGCGTGCGCATGGCCAAGCAGGGGCTTTCTGCCCTGCTGGTCACCGACCCGGCCAATATCTACTACCTGACCGGCTACAACGCGTGGTCCTTCTACACCCCGCAGCTGGTCTTCGTTCCCGCCGACGGTCCCATGCTGCTGTTCACCCGAGCCATGGACGCCGGCGGCGCCTTCCGCACCACATGGCTGCCCGACGACTGCATCGTGGGATACCCGGAGCAGTACGTCCACCGCCCGCACGTGCACCCCTTCGACTGGGTGGCCTTCGCTCTCCGCGAGCGCTATCTCATTGCCCCGGCGGCCAAGGGCTGCGTGGGCCTGGAAATGGACTCGCACTTCTTCTCCCCCAAGGCTTACCGCTCGCTGGTCAACGCCATCCCCGAATGGACGCTGGTGGACAGCTTCGAGCTGGTCAACTGGGTCCGCTCCATCAAGTCACCCGCGGAGATCCAGCTGATGCGCGGCGCGGCGCAGGTCTGCGTGGCGGCCATGGAGGCCGCCGTCGAAACGATCGACGTAGGCGTCCGCCAGTGCGATGCCGCGGCCGCCATCAGCCAGGCGCAGATCAAGGGCGCCAACGGCATCGGCGGGGACTACCCCGCCATCGTGCCGATGCTCCCCACCGGCGAGGCCGCGGACACCCCGCACCTGACCTGGAGCGAGGACCGCTTCGAGGCCGGCCAGGCCGTCGTCATCGAGCTTGCCGGCGCCCACCAGCGGTACCACACGCCGCTGGCGCGCACCCTGACCCTGGGCAAAAAGCCGGAGCGCCTCGCGAAGCTGGCCGACGCCGTCGCCGATGGCCTCAACGCCGTGCTGACCGAGGTGCAGCCGGGCGTCCCCGTCCGCGAACTCGCCCGCGCCTGGAACTGGACGCTGGCCAAATACGGCCTGGAAAAGCCCTCCCGCATCGGCTACTCGATCGGCGTCGGCTACCCGCCCGACTGGGGCGAGCGCACCATCTCCATCCGCTCCGAGGAAGAATCCGTCCTCGCGGAAAACATGACCTTCCACGTGATCGGCGGGATGTGGATGGACAACTACGGCTACGAACTCTCCGAATCGATCCGCGTCACCGCCGACGGCGTGGAGACGTTCACCAGCTTCCCCCGCGAACTCATCCAGAAAGGCGGCTAGTCCATGACTGTTGACCACATCGCCACCCGCTCCCGCACTCCGTTGCCGTTGGCCGACCGCGCAGCCGACCTCGTCGGCTCGGTCATTGACTCCAGCACGTCACTGCTCGCCGCGCAGACGCACGATATTGTCCGGTTCGCCATGGGCTCCCCAGCGGACGAGGCCGTGCCGCTGGCAGAATTCCGGGACATCGCGGACCAGGTCATCGACCACAGCTCCATGACCTACGGCGCCACCGAAGGCGAACCGGTGCTGCTTAAGGCGCTCGTGGAGTACCTGTCCGGAACGTCGGACCCCACCGCCCAGGAACGCGTCACCATCACCGCCGGCGGCATGCAGGGCCTGGACCTGGCCTGCAAGATCTTCATCAACCCCGGCGACCTGGTGATAGTGGAAAGCCCCACCTACACCAACGGCAGCGCCACCGCCCTGAGCTACGGCGCCGAACTCCTCGAGGCACCCACCGACGAGCACGGCCTCATCGTGGAGGCCCTGCCCGCACTGGTTGCCGCCGCAGGCCGCACGCCCAAGGCCATCTACACCATCCCGAACTTCCAGAACCCCTCCGGCACCACGCTCTCACTGCCGCGCCGCCACCAGCTGCTGGAACTGGCGCACGAGTGGAACTCCCTCATCATCGACGACGACCCCTACGGGCTGCTGCGGTTCCAGGGTGACGACCTTCCGTCCCTGCAGGCCCTGAGCCCCGGCGACCCGCTGCTGTTCTCCGTCCGCACGTTCTCCAAGATCCTGGCCCCGGGCCTGCGCGTGGGCTGGGTGGACACTGACCCCGCGCTGCGCCAGCTGGTCATCAACGCCAAACAGGCCATGGACACCTGCACCAACGTTCCCGCCCAGCACATCGTGGCCGAGTTCATCCGCCGCGGCGGCCTGGACAGCCACCTCGCAGGCCTGCGCACCGAGTACAAACGCCGCAAGGACGCAATGCAGGACAGCCTCCGCCGCCACCTCGGCGACCGCGTCACCACCACAGATCCCGAAGGCGGCTTCTTCCTCTGGCTCACGCTCCAGGGCGAGGACGCCCGGATCTCCACGCGGAAGCTCTTCGAGACGGCCCTCGCCGAAGGCGTCGCCTTCATCCCCGGACCGGCGCTGTCCGCCAGCGGAAAGTTCGACGACGCACTGCGGCTCTGTTTCGCATCCACTACTCCCGAACGGGCAGAGGAGGGCATCATCCGCCTCCGCCGGGCCATCGACCTGGAACTCGCGGCAGTGAAAGGCGGCGACAACGCTTGAGCACTGCCTCTGAACACCTGGGCCTGGATCAACGTGCCCGTGAACAACTCGACCTTGAACAGAAAGTCCTCGGACTGATCAGCGAGGCCGATCTCGTCTCGTTTACCACGGCCCTCGTGGCCGCCGGCGGCGAGAACCCCGGCGGCACCGAGGAAGCCACGGTGGAGGTTCTGAAGGACTATTGCCAGGCGGCAGGCCTCGAGGTGTCAACGGAAACCGTAGCCCCGGGGCGGCCGAACTTCATGGCTGTCCTTCCTGGCGGCGTCCGGCCGGGCATCCTGTTCCTGGGCCATTCCGACGTCGTACCCGCCGGGACCGGCTGGGAGCGGCCGCCTTTTGAACCGCACGTCCGGGACGGCCGGCTCTTCGGCCGCGGTTCCACAGACATGAAAGGCGGGCTGGCCGCCGTCGTCATTGCCCTCAAGGCACTCAAGGACGCCGGCGCGCAGCTGCCCTTCAACGCGGCGCTGGCGTGCACGGTGGACGAGGAGGACCTTGGCGTTGGCATCCGGGCCTACACCGCCGCCGCTCTCGCCAATCCGGCGTTTTCCTACTCGGCGTGCGTCGTGGCCGAGCCCACCGACCTCGAGACGGTGATCGGCTGCCGCGGGGACAGCTACATCGAGCTGAAGGTCACGGGCAAGTCGGCCCACTCCGGCCGCCCGGCGGACGGCCGGAATGCGATCGACGCCGCAGCGAAAATCCTGGACCTCGTCCGCGAAGACCATGCCCGGCTGCAGTCCGGGCAGGACCCGCTGCTCGGCGCCGGAAGCTGGAACATCGGGCTCATCAGCGGCGGCACGGGAACGTCCATGGTGGCGGCGGAATGCACCGTGTCCCTGGACCGGCGGCTCATGCCCGATGACGACGCACAGCTGATCCTGGACAAGCTCCGGGCACGGATCAGCGAGGCCGGCATCGATTCGGACGGCATCACCGTGCAGGCTGAGGTCACCATGGAGATGCCCGGCTTCCGCACTCCGGCTGACCATCCGCTCGTGGCAAACTCCGTTTCAGCGCTGGCGGACGCCGGGGTGCACAGCGCCATCACCGGCTGGACGGCGGCCTGCGACGGCGGTTTCGTTGCGCGCGACCTCTACGTACCCGCCATCGTCATGGGCCCCGGCGGCCTCAACGACCAGGCCCATCAGGTGAATGAGTCCGTCAGCATCGCCGAGATCGTCGCGGCCGCCCGGGCCTACGCCCTCATGTGCCTTCGCCACGGACACGGCTAACTCGTCGCCCTACAACAGAAAGGCTGGCTGCAGGTGCAGCCAGCCTTTCTGTTGTTTTGAGGTTGTTGAGCCGGCCGCTGGGCCTAGGCTGTCGCCGCCTGGCTGTCTCCGCCCCCGCCGGTGAGCCGCTCCAGTGCGTCGTCCATGTGGCTGATGAGGAGCTTCCCCACCAGTTCGTTGTTGCCGGCGGCCAGGGCCTCGGCGATGGCGTGGTGTTCGGCGACGCGAGTGTGCGGGTCCGGATATTTCTTCTCCAGCGCCGTCAGGCACATCCGGGTCTCGGTGAGCAGGGTGTTGTGCATCCGCGTGAGCCGGGTGCTTCCCGCCGCTGCCACGAGAGTGGCATGGTAGTCCATGTCGGCCTCGGACATGGCATCCAGATCGCCTTTGTCTGCCGCCTTCTTCATGGCCTTCACCACGCCCAGCAGCCTTGCCGCCACGTCCTTGGCCCCCTTTTGCAGGATGAGCTCGGACGCAGCCCGTTCGACCGCGGTCCGGGCCACATACATGTCCCGTACCTCCTCGTCGGTCATGGTGATGACGAACAGGCCGCGGTTGCGGATGCTGATGAGGAGGCCCTCCTGAGTGAGCCGCTGCATGGCTTCGCGGAGCGGCCCGCGGCTTACGCCGAGTTCCTTGGCCAGTTCAGCCTCGCCGAGCTGGGCCCCGGGCGGAATCTGGCCCAGTCCGATGGCCGTGCGCAATTTGCCGGCAATGATTGATGGCGTGGATTCGCGCACCACGGGCTCAAATCGTTGCATCGGTGACCACTTTTCCGCTCGAGGGTCCGGTTGCGGCCCCGCGGGCACGCAATCAGACCCGTTCCTGTGTCTGTCCGAAGGGACAGACTAAAACTGTCTACAATCCTACAGGACTCCAGGTGAAATGGCTGGAAAGCAGCGGAACCGTAGCCGGGCCGACCCTCGGGGCGGCCCGGCATGCGGCGTCAGGCTTCAGCATCCACTGCGCGCGAATACGTCAGGGTCTCGTCCCGCGCGCCCCCCATCCAGATGTCCTGGCAGGCTGCCGCCATCTCGTCCAGACCCTCCACAATGGTGGCGAACACGTTACCGGGCACCCATCCGGTGTCGCCGTTGAGCAACAGGTTGTTGCGCCCATAGAAGACGGCCAGGTCAACGATGGTCTGCACCGAATCCGTCCCGGAATCCTGCTCGTAGCCGTGGGAGGGCGTCTTGAGGTCGTTCGACGTGAATGTGAAATAGCAGACGTCGCCCGGGATCGGGGTAACGGTGGTGTTCTCCGCACCTGGCTCGGCCGGGGCGAAGGCAGGCACAAGGTTGTAGATCTCATTGCGGGCGTATTTTCCGTGGAACACTTGGCCGCTCAGCGGCAGGGCATCCCAGACGGCGCTGCTGGTGCGGGGTGCCGCCTCATCGTGAAGGAGGGCCTTGCAGGTCACGCCGCGCTTTTCGAGGGTGATGTTGATGTACCGGGCCATGTTTTTCCCTACTTCCTGGTTGGGGTGGAGAGCTGTGAAATGCTCCGCGGGCGGATGTGGTGCCAGCCGGTTGCGTTCTGATAGGCGGCGGCCGCCGAAAGCACGCGCCCATCGCCATGCCTGGGGCCCACCAGCTGCAGCCCGACGGGCAGGCCGTCCGCGGTGAGCCCGCAGGGGACACTGATGGCCGGCTGCTGCGTCATGTTGAACGGATAGGTATAGGGCGTCCAGGACGTCCAGTCCGCCGATGCGGAGCCGCCAGGCACATCGCGTCCGGCCTCGAATGCGGGGATGGGCAGGGTGGGCGACACTACGAGGTCGTAGCGTTCGTGAAGCTGCCCCATTTCCCGGCCCAGTTTCATCCGCACCGCGGTGGCATCCAGGAAATCGCCGGCACTGAAGCCTGCGTGCCGCTGCAGTGCTGCCGCCAGCAGCGGATCGATCTGTTCGAGGGCGCCCGGGCCGTAGCCTTCTACCACCTTGGCCGCGCCGCTGAACCACAGCACATGGTAGGCGTCCACCGGGTCTGTCCAGCCGAGGTCGATTTCCTCAACCTGGGCGCCAAGCTGCGTGAGAACCTGCACGGCGGTCCGCACGGCTGCTTCGACGTCGGGGTCGTTACTCCCGTAGCCGAGGTCGGCGCTGAAGGCGATCCTGCGGCCGCGGAGGCCTTCACCAACCCCTTCCAGGAAGGAGCGGGTTGGTGCGGGGCCAGCGGACCAGTCCCGCGCATCCGGCTGCGACAGGATATCCATCATCAGCGCCGCGTCCTCCACCGTGCGCGCAATGGGACCGGCGTGCGCGAGCGTCCCGAAGGGGCTGGCCGGGTATAGCGGCACTGTTCCGTAGGTGGGTTTGAACCCGACGACGCCGGTAAAGCCGGCGGGGATGCGGATGGAGCCGCCGCCGTCGGTCCCTACCGACCATGGGCCCATCCCCTGGGCCACGGCGGCAGCGCTGCCGCCGCTGGAGCCACCGGAGGTGCGGGAGGTGTCCCACGGGTTGCGGGTGATGCCGCACCGGGGACTGTCCGTGACGCCTTTCCAGCCAAATTCCGGGCTGGTGACCTTGCCCAGCAGCACGGCGCCGGTCTCGCGCAGCCTCGCGACGGCCGGCGCATCCTCGCTCCAGTCGCCGTCGGAGGACGTCAGCCGGGAGCCGCGCAGCGTGGGCCACCCCTTGGTCAGCATGAGGTCCTTGATGGAGGTGGGAACGCCATCGGCCAGTCCGCGCGGTTCATTACGGAGCCAGCGCTGCTCCGATTCGCGTGCCGCCGCCAGGGCCGACTCCTCCTCCACCAGGCAGAAGGCGTTGATGTCCGCATCGTGCCGGGCGATCGCGTCGAGGGCCGCACGGGTGGCCTCAACCGGCGAAACCTCGCCGGAACGATAGCCGGCGAGAAGTTCCGCGGCTGTGGCCCATTCAAGTGAATCAATCACGCTTTGCAGCTCCTTGTCCGTTCGAACACCTTGTCGTCCCAACAACCTGTGATCCAAATAACACTGCCGTCAGGTTATGTGGCCTGCGTCGAGATTGTCAACAATCCTACTTCCCTATCTTTTACTTTTCTGATTTTGTACGATTGTGCACAATCCGCGGGAAGGTCCCCCGGTTCGTTCAGAGGAGAATTGATGGGCGTCACCATTGGCATGCTTTACCCGGGCTATGGAGCCGAGGACGACTACCCCTATATGGAGGAACTGCTGGGTGAGGGCATCAGCCTTCCCCTAGTTCATACGTCAGTCGGCGTGGACGCCCACGAGGTCCAGGCCCTGCTGGATCTCGGCAAGAGCGAACGGCTCCTCGAGGGCGCCGAGGCCCTGCGCGCCGCTGACCCCGACGCCGTCATGTGGGCCTGCACCTCGGGCAGCTTCGTGTTTGGCCTGGAGGGAGCGAGGCGGCAGGCCCTGCAGGTCCAGGAGGCCTTGGACGTTCCAGCCTCGTCCACGTCGCTGGCGTTCGTGGATGCTGGGCGGGCCCTGGGCCTGGACCGGGTGGCTGTTGCCGCCACGTACCCTGACGATGTTTCCCGGCACTTCGTGGAACTTCTCAACCACGGCGGAATCGAGGTGACCCAGCTGGTCAGCCACGACATTCCCACGGCCGCCCTGGCCGGCGAACTGGACCGTAAAGGCGTCCTGGAGCTTGCACGCAGCAACGACAGCCCGGAGGCGCAGGCCATCTTGATTCCGGACACCGCCCTGCACAGCGCGCGCTGGATCAACGAGCTTGAGGCAGCCCTGGGCAAGCCCGTGCTGACGGCAAACCAGGTGACGGTATGGCAGGGTCTCCGCCTCGCCGACGCGCTGCGCCCGTGCGATGCCCTGGGATATCTCTTCAAGCACACGGCGGAGATTTCCGTGGGGGCTTAACCAAGAAAGGCGTCCCGGCGAGCAGGCACTAACGGCTACTGCCGGCAGCCGGGGCGCATTCCTGCTGCGTCCTGCCGATTGCTAGTTGGCAGCCGCGCCGGGCCCTGTACTCGAGTCGCGTGCAACGCGGGCGAAGCCGGCGTGAAAGTCACGAACGATGACCACTCCACTGCCCAGGAGGCTTGCCTTGGCTCGAGTTGCGCCACGAGTTCCTCGCTGGGGCGGCCAAAAATTTCGATCGTCCGCATCACGACGAAGCGGGCCATGGGCGGGAACTTGGGTCCGGCAACCTTCATGTGGAACTCCAAGGAGGCCATATCCGGGTGGATGTGCAGGACGCTCATGGTGGAGCCGTCGGCCGAGAAATAGACGCGGTAGGAAATGATCCGCGGCTCATTTAGCTCTACGAACGCGGCCAACTCCGCCACGGCCGTCTTGAGCTCCTCAAGCCTGCCGGGACGGACATCTGACGTATCGAGATATGCGATGAAATCACTCATGTCCTCCCTCCCGCCCAAGGCCCGCCTCAGAGATCCGGGGAACCTCATCCGCTGTGAACAATTCTCCTCCCGACTAAAGCTCCGGGGCTATTTTGCATGTAGGCCCGTTGTTTCGTTGGGTGCCGCCTTCTCGCGGAAAGGGAACCAGCCGCATGGCTATATCCGACAGTAACGCGTGCCCGCGATCGCGCAGTGTGCGGGCACGCTCGTCTCGATCGTTGGTCTGCAGCGTCACCGGATCCACGCAGGCCGACATGATCGCAGGGATTTGCCGGGCAGGATAGAGCGCAGGGTCACTGGCCGGATGGATTCATCTACCTCAGAAGAATTGGGACAATTCGGCACCTACTCGACCTTGGCGATGGCAACCGACATGAGCAGAAAAAGAGCTGAACCACGATCAGGCGCACTTTGTTTCCGTTAACGTGGATGAACTAAATGGAGGGACCATGTGCCCTTCCGCCCTTGACGCGGGGTGGCGTAATTTCAAGCCCATGGAGACCCGGGAAGAAGACGCCAACTGGAAAGTCGCTCCTTCGACGCGCTTGGGTTGGTGGGCTCTCTGGCTGGCAGCCGCTGTCGTCTTGTATCCCCTGTACTGGAGCATCCTGCTCATTCTTCGCTCAGCCGCGGGACCGTATGTGGGCGTGGTCCTGGCAGTCCTTGCCGTTGCGGCCGCCGCTGCTGGATGTTTAGCTATTTTCCGGCGCCGGGACCGGAGTGGGCTGCTGCTCGCCGCCCTGATACTGCTGGTCGTCTCTGCCATCTTCTTCATCGGCGGCGAGTTCCTGTTCCCGCACTAAACATGAACAGCGCCGAAAGCGGGCCAGCCGACCATCAGGCCAGGAGCCGCTGGCCTGGCCCCACCGCTGCCTTGCCCACGCGCTGCAGCGCCGCCCAGGCAGTGACCTGGTTGGCCGACAACACCGGCTTGCCAAGCTCACGCTCGAGGGGCCAAATGATGTCGTAAGTGGGCAGGTTAGTACAGCTGATGAAGATGACATCCGCCTCAGGCACATCAGCCCCGCGGATCAGCTCGCACGTGGTCCGGTAGGGCACCTCCCAGATGCCCCCGTCGAGCCCCAGGCCGGCCTGGGCCACCACCGAGTGGCCCGCCTCCTCCAGAAAGTCACCCAGCCGATGGGTCAGCTCCGCCACGTAAGGCGTCACCACCACCACCTTCGAGGCACCCAGATGGTCCAGCGCTTCGAGCAGCGCTTCGGAGGTGCTGACGCCCTGCGCGCCGCTTGCGGCCTCCATCATCTTCGAAATGTGGCGGGCACCCGCAACTCCGTGGACGAAGCTGCCCGAGGTGCAGGCGTAGGCCATGGCATGGGGGCGCACAACGCTCAGGTTCTTTGCGGCGGTGAGGATGTCGCCGTCGTCGCTGACGTCCTGTGCCATCTCCAAGCCGACGGGTTCATCGATGAACGGCGTCCGTGTAAAGAACAGCGACACATCCTGGGGCATCCAGCGCCACAGCTCACGGTCCAGCGCCATGTCGAACGGGCACACCACGCCGATGCCGGTCTGCTTTGCCGGGCCAACGAAGGCTGCTTCAGTCTTCCCCACGATTCTCCTTAAATAGTAGATTGTTGACAATACTCATTCGTTTGCCTAGTGTCCGTGGTGATACCCCCAAGCCCCCCGAAGGAGCAATCATGAACGTCCAGCAAATCCCGGTCGACGCCATTGAGCTCGAGCTACCCTCTCCCCCGGTTCCGGTCGCCAATTACGTGGCCGTCCGGCAGGTTGGGAACCTGGTCTTCACGTCCGGCCAGACGCCCACGCGCGACGGCGTCCTCACCATCAGCGGCAAGCTCGGGCGCGAGGTCAGCGTCGAAGAGGGCCAGCAGGCAAGCGCCACCGCCGTACTCAACTGCCTGTCCGCCCTGCGGCAGCACCTGGGTTCGCTGGACAGGATTGTCTCCGTGGTCAGCCTGACCGGCTACATCGCCTCCGCCGAGGGGTTCGCCGACCAACCGGCCGTCATCAACGGCGCCTCCCTGGTCCTGGAGAAGGCCTTCGGCGACAAGGGACGCCATGCCCGGGCTGCTGTGGGTGTTGCGGAGCTGCCCGGGCAGGCGCCCGTTGAGATTTCGCTGATTGTGGAGGTCTAGCCGCGGATCGGTGCTGCCTGATCAGTGCTGCAGGACGGCCCGGAGGAACGTGCGGGTCCGTTCCTGCTGCGGGTTCTTGAAGATCTGGGCAGGCGGTCCGCTCTCCACCGCGGCGCCATTGTCGAACATCACCACCCGGTCCGAAATCTCTTCGGCGAACCGCATCTCGTGCGTCACCATCAGCATGGTCATGTCCGTGGTGTGCGCAAGGTTCCGGATCACGTTGAGCACCTCACCGATCAGTTCCGGGTCCAAGGCCGAGGTGGGTTCATCGAAGAGCAGCACCTTGGGCCGCATGGCCAGCGCACGGGCAATCGCCACGCGCTGCTGCTGGCCGCCTGACATCTGGGGCGGGGTGTGGTTCATGTGCTTTCCCAAGCCCACCAGGTTGAGCAGCTCAGCAGCCCGCTCCCGCGCCTCGGCCTTGCCCATGCCCAGCACGTGGATGGGCGCCTCGATGATGTTCTCCATGGCGGTCATATGCGGGAAGAGGTTGAACTGTTGGAACACCATGCCGATCTTGCGGCGGGTTTCGCGCAGCTGCTTTGTCTCCCTGACCTTCTCGCCGGCGGTGACATCCCACAGGGTGTCTCCGTCGACCTTCACGAGGCCTTCGCTGGGCGTCTCCAGCGTCATGAGGATGCGCAGGATGGTGGTCTTGCCGGAACCTGAGGGGCCGATGATGGACACCTTCTCACCCGGTGCCACCTCGAAGTTCAATGCCTTCAGGACCTGGTTGGACCCCCAGTTCTTGCTGACGTTCTGGAACCTGATGATCGGATCCGGGGCTAGGCCTATGTCCGTGGACAATGGCTGGGGTTCAGTGCTGGGGCGCATAGCGCCGCTCCAATCTGTTGACGAGCCGGGAGGCCGGGTAGCTGATGGCCAGGAACAGCAATGCGGCGAGGGTGAGGGGTTCCAGATACCGGAAGCTCGAGCTGCCGATCGCCTGTGCGGTGGCCATGAGCTCCACCACGGTGATGGCCGACAGGACTGCCGAGTCCTTGAACATCTGGATGAGGTAGTTGCCGAGCATGGGCACCACGGTGCGCACCGCCTGCGGGAGGATGATCCTGCCCCACGTGCGGACACCCGGGAGGCTCAGCGCCGTTGCTGACTCCCATTGGCCCTTGGGGACCCCCTGGATGCCGCTGCGGTAGACCTCGGCCATGTACGCGCTGTAGTTGACGCCGATCACCACCACTCCGGTGGTGAAGGCGTCAAAGCTGATGCCGTAGGCCGGCAGCACGAAGAAGGCGCAGTAGGCCTGGACCAGCAGCGGGGTGCCGCGGACAAAGACCACGAAGAAGGACACCACCGGCGACAGGGCCGGGATGGCAAGCCGCCGTAGCACGGCGAAGAACAGCCCGAGCACCGCCGCGAGCAGCGTGCCCAGGAGGGTGATCTGGATGGTGACCCAGAGGCCTTCCAGGAGCAGCGGGAAAACTGACACGGCAAAATTGTTGTCCCAGATCATGCTGCACCAACCTTCATGAGTCGGCTTTCCTTGCGCTGGGCAGCGAGAGCCTTCCGGTCAAGTGCGAAGCGGCGTTCGAGCCAGGCGGTCAGCAGGGTCAGCAGATAGGACAGGACAAAGTACGCCACCAGGATGGTGAGGAAAATAGCCGTCGTCTGCCCTGTGGTGCTGCGGATCATCTGGGCCCGGAAGGTCAGGTCCGCCACGGTGACCAGTGAAACGAGGGAGGTGTTCTTCAGCAGATCCACCATGACGTTCCCAAACGGCGGCAGCATGGCCGGAATGGACTGCGGGATGATGATCCTGCGCAGCCGCAGGGCCGGTTCCATCCCGAGCGCGATGCAGGCCTCGGTCTGGCCCTTGGCCCGGCTGGCGATGGAACCGCGCACCACTTCCGCGGCGTAGGCGCCTTCGTTCAGGCCGAGCGCCAAGACCGCGGCGGTCAGCGGGTGGAGCTGGATGCCGAAGAACGGCAGCGCGAAGAACAGCCAGAACATCTGCACCAGCAGTGACGTGCCACGGAACACCTCAATGAAGATGCCCGCTGGCCAACTCACAAGCTTGTGGCTGGACAGACGTGCCAGCCCCGCGGCGAACGCGACCACCAGGCAAAGCGCGCCGCTGAGCACGGCCACCAGGATGGTGGTCAGCAGGCCCTGCCACAGCAGTGGTGCGTAGTCGATTACTGCGGACATTGGCCGCCCTCCTTCCACGGCGGCATGATCAGCCCGCGGTCTTGCATAGCTCCTCGGCGGTTACGCCCTCCACTACAGCCGGATCGAAGCCCCATTTTTTGAGGATTTCGGCGAATTCGGGGGTTTTCTTGAAGGCCGCAAGTTCCTTGTTGTAGGCCTCGTGGAAGGCGGTGTCGGATTTGCGGAACGCGGCGCCGGAACCGGTGCGCGGCGCGTCCTTCAGGGGCTCGCTGATGTCAAAGCTCGCATCGTCCTTGGCCAGCGCCTGCAGCGAGAGTGTGGGCAGCATGAAGGCGTCCGCACGGTTTGCCTTGAGCGCTTCGAGGCCGCTCCGGCCGTCGTTGATCTTGACCTGCTGCGAGGCCGGTACGTTGGCCGACTTCAGGACGCCCTCCTCGAAACCGCCTGGCAGCACCGCGATCCGCAGTGACTTGTCAGCCAGGATATTGGCCACGGACGTGACGCCCTTGGGGTTCCCCTTGGGCGTGGCGTAGGACTCCGTGGAAACGATGACCGGCTCCGAGTACAGCACCTGCCCGCAGCGGGACTCCTTCATGAAGAGGCCGGCCGCAATGACGTCCCAGCGGTTGGCGTTGAGGCCGGGAATCATGGATTCATACGGCGTGATGATGCCCTGGACGTCCGCGATGCCGAGCCGTTTGCAAACGGCGCGAAGCACGTCGGGTTCGCAGCCCGTCACCTTTCCGTCGGCGCTCACCTGCGTGTACGGCGGCTCGTTGGCAATGCCCACGCGCAGGAAGCCTTGGGACTTTGCCATCTCCAGCAGGTTGCTGGCGGCACCCGAGGCGGGGCCGCCCACAGCAACGCTGGAACAGCCGGTAGCCCAGCCTGCCACGGTGGCTCCGAGGGCGGCGACTCCCGCACCCCGCAGGACGTTCCGCCGAGAAATATTGCCCGTCATATGTACTCCGTTCGCCCGGACGTGCCGGGGCTAGCCAGAATGATCACACTGTGTGATGTGTGTTACATAAAACCTAGGAGTCAGGTGTACGATTGTCAACAATCCGAATGTAAATTCTGGCTTTCGGATTACTCACCATCGATTGAGCGCTAGGAAGAGGACATGAAGAGGCGCATCCAGCTAAAGCAGACTGCCGGCGTCGAGGGCGGCAGTTCCGCGAAGTCCCGGACGGGCGAGCACTGCCCGGCCACAGGATGGTGGGCGCAGCTCAATGACGAGACGGACGCACACTTCATCATGGAGGGAAGCATCATGCCTTCCGCTGGTGGAAACCCGGCGACCTGGAAGTTACAGGTCCGCCAACTCCAGCGGAGCCAGGGACCCAGACACGACTTTCCGCCCAGGGGTTTCGCGCTGGACAGCATCTGAGCAGGCCTTCGGCCGGCGGGCCGGTTCGCCTTCCGGGCACTGGTCGCGACCTAAGGGCGCTGCAGCGGCCTTGAGCGCTCCCCGGCAAACGCAGATGGCCCCGCCGGACTGAGCCTTGGAAACCAAGGCGTCCGGCGGGACCATCAGATTGCTTTTTGTGCCCGCCGCAGGTGAGGGACGGGGCAACCGTGGGGCTACTTCGCGGTGATGGTCCAGTCGCCCTCGGACTTCACCTGGACGAAGCCGGGCGTCAGCTGGACGGTGCCGCTGTAGGCGCCGATCTTGTTGACGGCGAGCTCGGGGATCTCGCTGCCGAATCCTTCCACCAGGAAGTTGCCCGCGCCCTTGTTGGTGATGGCGGCCTTCGTGCCCGGCGCGTCCCAGTAGAGCACCTTGTCGCCGTGCCCGCTCGCCTTGCCGGCGGACGTGGCGATGGTATCGACGTCCTCGATCTTCAGCGTCCACGCCGCGTCGGCGCTGATGCTGAATTCGGTGGTCGGGGAACCGGTGCTGGTGTCCACCAGGTGCGAGCCGGTGTAGCCGCCGACGGTGTTGACCAGCAGCATTTCGGCCCCGTTGGTCTCCAGAACGGTGTTGCCTTTGCAGGCGCTGCAAGTGAGCGTCACCACGGCCGGGAGGCCTTTGAGGTCAACGGTCTTGATGTCGTCGCCGGTGCCGGCCAGGGTCTGCGCGTCCAGCAACGGACGGTCTTCCCCCGCGGTTGCTTCCGCGGATGCCGGGGCCTCAGAGGAGTTCGCGGCTGCCGCCGGTTCATTCGTAACCGGTGCAGCCGAGATGATCGGCGAGGTGGCAGCGCTCTGGATGGCCAGGGCCGCCACGGCCCCACTGACCATCCCGATGACCATTCCGCCCACCACCAGGACGGCCGAGACAACAATGGCAAGCACCTTGTGCTGCCGATACCCCGCCAGCGGCTGCCGGTTCTTGTCGGTCTGCTTGCCGGCCAGCGTGATGATCAGGTCCACGAGCGACCAGACGCCGAGACCGCCCGCCGTAAGCAGCTTCGCGATGCCGGTGCCGATCTTCCCCAGGTAGAAACGGTCCACACCCAGCCCGCCCAGGAACTGCGAGAGCAGCCAGGTGGTGAGGAAGGACTTCTGCGGGGGCGCCGGGAACTGCTGCGACGCACCGAACTGGCCAAGGTACTGCCCGTCGCCATACTGCTGCCCGGCGGGAATCTGAGGCACACCGTAGGTGGTGTAGTCGGAGGCAAGCGGTGGCGGCGGGGTTGGGCCGGGCTGGCTCATGGTTGTCCTTTCGGGCTGGCGACGGCAGGGGTCACCGATTATGCGCGGAGTGATGGTGGTGAGTGAGGGGAGGTTGCCGCCATGCCAGCGGAGCCGTAGGGCTCAGCGGGCAGTGGGTTCGGCAGAAGGGGTAGTGACCGCAGGTTCAGCAGGCAGGAGCAAGCCGGATCCTCCGGAGCGTGACGGGCCGTGACCCGGCGCGGCAAGCTCGTTTCAGATGCCTCGCAGGCCTCTGAAAACTCGCCTGATTCCATAGGCTTTATGGCATGCACATGCGCTGATATCCCCCATTTTGACGTGCGGCGTCCCCGCCCCCTGAAGGGATGATACCTGCCTCCTGGGACTCCGCGCGTCACCGCCGCGTGGCGTTCCAGAACACGCCGCATGGCGGCCTGTGAAGGTCCCGGCATTAAGTAAAAACGACGACGGCGGGTGTCCCGCCGTCGTCGTCTGCATTCCCCGCGCGGCGCGGCCGGAGCTTGGCCGCACTCCTCAATGTCCGCGTCAGAAACCCACCTTGTCGCGGCCCTTGAGCTGCAGCATCTGGCGGGCTTCGTCGGGCGTGGCAATCTCGAAGTTGAGCGCCTCGAGGATGGTCCGGATTCGGGTGACCTGCTCGGCGTTGGACGTGGCCAGCTGCCCGGGGCCAATCCACAGGGAATCTTCCAGTCCTACCCGGACATGGGAGCCCATGGCCGCCCCGATGGTAGCGAGCGGCATCTGGTTCTTACCGGCGCCCAGTATGGACCACTCGTAGTCCGCGCCCAGCAGCCGGTCGGCCGTGCGGCGCATGTGCATGAGGTCTTCGGGATGCGCACCGATCCCGCCGAGGAGGCCGAAGACGGACTGCACGAACAGGGGGCCCTTGGCGAGGCCGCGGGCGTGGAAGTGGGCCAGGTTGTTCAGGTGCGAGATGTCATAGCACTCGAACTCGAAGCGGGTGCCGTTCTCGTTGCCGATGCCCAGGATGGTCTCGATGTCCTGGAAGGTGTTCTTGAAGACCAGGTCGCGGCTCTTTTCGAGTCCTTCCCGCTCCCATTCGTGGCCGAACTCGGTGAAGCGTTCCAGCATCGGGTACAGCCCGAAGTTCATGGAGCCCATGTTGAGTGACGCCAGCTCCGGCTTGAACAGCGCCGCAGGCTGCATTCGTTCCTCGACCGTCATGTGCGGTGAGCCGCCGGTGGTGATGTTGATGACGGCGTCGGTGTTGCGCTTGAGCTTGTCCAGGATCGGGGCGAAGTGTTCCGGGTCCTGGGAGGGACGGCCGTCTTTGGGATCGCGGGCGTGCATGTGCACAATCGCGGCTCCGGCCTCGGCGGCGCCGATCGCGGCGTCAGCGATCTCGTCCGGGGAGACCGGGAGGTGCGGGGACATGGAGGGGGTGTGGATGGCGCCGGTGACGGCGCTGGTGATGATGACCTTGCGTGCGGTAGCCATGGGAAAGTCTCCTTGGGTGGCCGAAATCTTGCCGGGTGGGCTGGTTCAGTAGAGTTTTTCGGTGTTGCCGTCGACGGCGAGGGCCTGGCCATTGACGTTGCGTGCCATGTCGCTGGCCGCAAATGCGGCCATGTTGGCGATGTCTACCGCTTCGATCAGCCGGCCGAGCGAGGACTGGCTGTGGTACAGCGTGGACACCTCGTCCGCCGGACGGTCCAGCATCTGCGCCTTGGCAGCGATGACGGCGTCGATCCTGGGGCCGTTGACTGCGCCGGGGCAGATGGCGTTGACGCGGATCTGGTCCGGGCCCAGTTCGATCGCGAGGGTCTTGGTCAGCCCGACGACCGCCCACTTCGACGCCGAATAGGCGCTGCGCCCCGCCATGCCCAGCCGGCCTGCCGCGGAGGAGAGGTTCACGATCGAGGCATCCCTCCCCTGCCGCAGCATTGGCAGGGCGTGCTTGATGCAGAAGAACTGGCCGTGGATGTTGACGTCGAACGTCGCTTTCCAGGCCGCCGTGTCGAGCGTTTCCACCGGGCCGGTTGGCCCGGCGATGCCGGCATTGTTGACCAGGACGTCCAGGCCGCCGAGTTCCTCGCGGACCGTGTTCATGAGGTGGCGGACCTGGTCCTCGTCCGAGACGTCGCTGACAGCGGCAGCCAGCCCGTTGACGCGGGCCTTCTCAACGGCATCGGCGTCGATGTCGGTGACGAAGACGGTGGCGCCAAGGTCCCGGAATTTGTTGGCGATGGCCAGGCCGATGCCGTTGGCCCCTGCCGTGACCAGGACCCTTTTTGCGGTGAAATCCATGAGTTTTCCTTGCCTGAGTGGTGCGGTTGAGTCAGTGCGCTGCGGGACCGGCTTGCGGCTTCTCCGTCCCGCGCTTGAGCATCAGGGACAGGAGCGCCCCGACCGTACACATGGCCACGATGAACCACAGGCCGGAGAGCTTGGACCCCGTGGCCTCCTGCATGAAGCCCATGACGTACGGGCCGACGAAGCCGCCGAACAGGCCGATGGTGTTGACGAACGCGATGCCTCCGGCGAGGGCGGCGCCGCTGAGGCGGGTGGCCGGGTAGGTGAACAGGATGGGCTGGAGGGCGAAGAAGTTGAACGCTGCGAGGCAGAAGCCGATCATGCCGGGCACCGGGCCGCCGATGGCGCCGATGGCGAATCCGGCGATGATCCCGATCATTGCGCCGGTCACCAGGAGGCGGGAGCGCTTGCCGTCGGTGGCGAAGCGCGGCACCAGGAGGGCGCCGGCGGCGGAAAAGATCCAGGGGATGGCGGTCAGCAGGCCGATCTGGATCGGGCTGAGCTTGCCGTAGGTGCCGATGATCGAGGGCAGGAAGTAGGACAGCGCGTAGACGGCGATCTGGTGCGTGAAGTAGACGCCCACCACCAGGAGGATCTGCTTGTCCTTGAGCACGTCGCGGAGGCGGTGGTTGCCGGAGGCTTCCGCTCCGGCTTTCTCTTCGGCGGCGATGCGGGCTTCGAGGTCGGAGGCTTCCTCGGGGCTGAGGAACGTGGCCTTCGCGGGCCTGTCCGGGAGCTTCTTCCAGACCACGTAGGCGAGGATGCAGGCAGGCAGGCCTTCGACGAGGAACATCCACTGCCAGCCGTGCAGCCCGGCGAAACCGTCCATGGTCAGCAGGAGGCCGCCCAGCGGAGCGCCGACGATGTTGGCGATGGACACGCCCAGCAGGAACATGCCGTTGGCCTTGGCCCGGTCCCTGACCACGAACCACTGCGTCAGGAAGTACATCACGCCGGGAAAGAGCCCTGCCTCGGCGACGCCGAGCAGCATGCGCATGATGTAGAAGGACCATTCGCCCTGGACGAAGGCCATGCCGGCCGAAATGATGCCCCAGGTGATCATGATCCGCATGATCCAGAAACGGGCGCCGACCTTGTGCATGATCAGGTTGGAAGGGATCTCGGAAAGGGCGTAGGTCAGGAAGAACAGGCCGGCGCCGACCCCGTAGGCGGTGGCGGATAGTCCGAGGTCGATCTCCAGGCGGTCCTTGGCCATGCCGATATTGGTGCGGTCCAGGAAAGCCATGATGTAGGCGCCGATTAGCAGCGGCATGACTCTGCGAAGAATCACGCGGTTGATTTCCTGCGGTGTGCGCATCTTCGTTGGTGCGGATACAGCTGACATGGGTCTTCGTCCTTGAATCGGGGCCCTGCGCGGAATGTCCTGCGGAGTGCGCGTTGCTGTGGGGCGGGCCTTAGTGGGCATGCCGGGATACGGCGATGAGGGTACTGGCGCCGGCGGGTCCTTGGACGGGCCGCCGGTTATGAGGGGGAACTGGCCTCGGTTTGCAGCGGAACTGCTCCGGGGATCAGGTATCAGGCGGGTTGCAGCCGCAGGTCCTCCCCAGGTGCAGCCGGTGCGGGCAGATCAGGGAACTGTAGGTGTCGGTGGGTGCATCGATCCGCTTCAGCAACATGGCAAAGGCTTCGTGGGCCATCTCCTGCTGCGGCTGGACGATGCTGGTCAGGTTGATGAGGCCGGACCTGCTGTGCGGGAGACCGTCACACCCGGCCACGGCGACGTCGTCCGGAATTCGAAGTCCCCGGGCCAACGCATATTCCATGACGCCGATCGCCAGCTCGTCGCTCCCGCAGACCACCGCCCGCGGGGGCCGCTCCGATAAGAAGAGCCGCTCGGCAGCGAGCTGGCCCCCTTCATTGTTGACTCGCGTGCTGATCCGGCGTTCGCCGCTGATGGTGATGCCGGCAGCGGCGGCGGCGCGCACGAACGCCTGTTCCCGCGCCAGCGAGGCGGTGGAAAACCGCGGTCCGATCACCGTGGCGATGTCCGTGTAGCCGTGTTCCAGCATGTGCTCCATCAGCAGTGCCGCAGCTGCGTCATCGTCGATCCCCACAAAGTCGCTCTGGAGGAACTCGGCGCGCCGGGAGAGGCAGACGTACGGGATCCGCGCCGAGCGAAGGGTGCGCATCGCAGTTGAGTCCTCCCTGAGCGCGGCCGCGAGGATGATCCCGTCCACGTTGCGGTTGGCCAGGGTGGCGGTCACCTGGGCTAGGACTGCGGGATCATCCTGGGTCGTGGCGACGAAAACGTCGTATCCCGAGTCGGCCGCCGCTGTGATGATGCTCTGGGCCCACCGCGGGAACATGGGGTTGATGATGTTCGGGAGGATCAGGCCGATGACCCGCGTCCGCTGCGGATCCGCGGCCTGGGTGGACTTACGGGGCCTGAAGCCCAGCTCGTTGGCGACGCCGATGATGTGGCGCCTGGTTTCCGTGGAGACGCCGGCCTTGCCGTTGAGCACATACGACACCGCCGCAGCAGAAACACCCGCGGCCCTCGCGACTGCCGCCGCCGACACAGGGGACGGACGGTGCGCCACAGCTTCGTTGCCGCTGCGCTGTTTCATGACCGTTCCTCCCTGCGTTCTGGGTTGATGTGACCTCAGTTACGTTAGTTGCGGACAAAACCCTTAAGCAACGTTAAGTTGACGCACTGCGGCGCCGGGTTAGGCTGAACCCACGGCTGAAGCCATCCGGCCACTGCACCGTTACCCCGGGAGTAGCCCTTTGACTGTCGACCAAGCCCCCAGCGCTTCAGCCGCCGCCAGCACCTCAGATCCCGCCGCCGCCAACATCCCAGACACCGACGCCGGCCTCCGCCAGATCGCGGCCAGCTCCTTGGGTCTCGCCCACCTCCGGGACGGCCAGCTCGCCGGAATGCGCGCCCTGGTCACGGGCCGGGACGTCCTCGCCGTGATGCCCACCGGCTACGGAAAGTCTGCCATCTACCAGGTGGCCGCCCTGCACCTGCACCGTGCGCGCGCCGGCCACTGCGCAAGTCCGGATGCCCCGGCGGCCGGTCCCGCCGTCGTCGTTTCCCCGCTCATCGCCCTGCAAGAGGACCAGCTGGACGGGCTGCTGGAAGACCTCGGCGGAGAAGCCGCCGTCGCCATCAACTCCGGGCGCAGCGATTCTGACGTCGAAGCCGCTTGGGAAGCCTCGGAACGGGGCGACGCCGCCTTCATCTTCCTCGCGCCTGAGCAGCTGGCTAAGACCGAAGCCGTGGAGCGGCTCGCCGCCCTCGACGTCTCGCTGTTAGTGGTGGACGAGGCCCACTGTGTGTCCTCGTGGGGGCACGATTTCCGGCCCGACTACCTCCGCCTCGGCGAGGTCCGCCAGAATCTCGGCAATCCGCCCGTCGCCGCGCTGACCGCCACCGCTTCTCCCCCGGTGCGCGACGAGATCCAGCAGCGCCTGAAGATGACACACCCCCTGGTGCTGGTCCACGGTTTCGACCGCCCCAACATCCGGCTCGACGTCGTCCGCCACCTCCGGGACACCGACAAGCGCCGCGCCGTGCTGGAACAGCTGGCCGGTCTCAAGGGGCCGGGCCTGCTCTACGCCGCCACCCGAAAGGACACCGAAACCTACGCGTCGGAGCTGGCCGAGCGCGGCCTTCGCGCGGCGGCGTACCACGCCGGCCGGAAGCAGGTCGAGCGGGACTTGGTCCACGAGCAGTTCCTCGAGGACGAACTCGACGTCGTAGTGGCCACCACCGCGTTTGGCATGGGCATCGACAAACCCAATGTCCGCTTCGTCATCCACGCGGACATCCCCGAGTCCCTGGACAGCTACTACCAGGAGATCGGCCGATCCGGCCGCGACGGCGAGCCGGCCGCCGCCGTTCTGCACTACCGGCCCGAGGACCTGGGCCTGCGCAAATTCTTTGGGACGCACAGCCCGGACCAGGATTCGCTGATGGCCGTTCTTCAGGTGCTGCGCGCCGCCGACAGGCCGCTCACCCAGAAAGCCCTCGCCGAGCAGACCGATCTCTCGGCCCGCCGACTCACCGGGCTGCTGAACCAGCTGCAGGAAACGCGCGCCGTGAAGACCGGCAAGCGCGGCATCCGGCTGGAAGCCGGCGCCAAACTGCCCACGGTGGTGGAACGCGCCGTCGAACTCGCCGAAGCACGCCAGCGCGTGGATCGCTCGCGCATCGAGATGGCGCGCGGCTACGCCGAGACGGACGGCTGCCGGCGCCAGTTCCTGCTGGGCTACTTCGGCGAGGACAGGCCCGAGCCGTGCGGCAACTGTGATAACTGCGCGGACGGCTCCGCGGACGAGGAGGACTACGACGGCGGCGCCGCGACCGCCGCAGGCGTGGAACCTTTCCCGCTCCAGGCCGCTGTTGTGCACAAGGAATGGGGGCCCGGCCTGGTAATGCGGCACGAGGAGGACGTGATCACCGTGCTGTTCGAGCAGGAGGGTTACAAGACGCTATCGCGGCAGGCCGTCACGGAGGGCAAGCTGCTGACGCTGGCGAAGTGACGGGCTGCCCCACCCAACTGAGTAGCAGCACACACCGTTCTCAACCCTGAAACGGTGGTCACCCTCACCCTCGAAGCACCGGAGAACAGCACGCACGTTGCGCTCACCCAGGACACTTTCGCCACGGAGGAACGGCTCGCACTGCACAGGAGCGGCTGGACCGAGGGGTTCGAAAAGCTGCGACTGCTGGCAGGATCCTCTGGATAGGCCGCATCGGACGCCGTAACCGGTTGACAGCCGGGCGTGACGCATGCCATATTGGCGGCATGAACCTGTTGGACAGCTGGACAGTTGGACAAGATAAAGTGATACGGGTCGGCGCAGCCGAGGCCGTGTTCGCATCCCTTCGAAATGCCATCGAAGCCGGCAAGATTCCTGTCGGCGCGCGGCTGGATTCGGAGGCCTCGCTGGCCCAGCTGTACGGGGTAAGCCGGTCCATGGTCCGGGAAGCACTGAAGTCATGCAATGCGCTCGGACTGACGGCTACCTTCACGGGCAAAGGTACGTTTGTCATCGCGGACCGGGTTGCCCCGGACCTCAAGCTCGGAAAATACTCCGCCCGCGACCTCGTGGAGGCGCGTCCCCACATCGAAGTACCCGCCGCAGCGCTCGCCGCCGAACGCCGGACTGGCGAGGATGTGGAGGCACTTCGGGACATTCTCGAGGCCATGTCGGACGAAGATGACCTCCAGCAGTGGATCCTTCTCAACGCCGAGTTCCACGCCACCATCGCCCGGTGCAGCGGCAACGGGGTCTTTGTGGGCGTCCTGTCAGACATCCGCGAGGCCATGGCCGACCAGTCGAACACCCTGAACCTGGTAGCTGACCGGCGCAAGGATTCCGACCGGGAGCACGCCCGCATTTTCGCCGCCATCGAGCGCGGGTCCGCCCAGGAAGCGTCCAGGGCCATGACCCGGCACCTGCACGGGGTGGAATGTGCGCTGGGCAGCATCGTCCCCGGCGGCGAGAGCTGACGAAGAATCTGACCCGTCCCGGATCCATCCTCATAACCGCTTCAGGCGGCGGCCTCGGCGCTGCCTGCCCACGAGGCGCCGCCCAGTTGTCGCCCTGACCGTGCCGAATCGCTCTGCTGTGCGGAGCGCCTGAGTTCCCTCCGGCAACATGCCGCCCAGCCGGCTCGCCGCAACACCCTGATTTCCCGTCCAAACCCGTCAACGAAGCCCCGTGAGGACCCTCTATGACCACAATCACCGCCGCCCCGGACGTCCGGTCCGAGCATGACCTCCTCGGTGACCGGGACGTTCCCGCCGCCGCGTACTGGGGCGTGCACACCCTGCGCGCCGTGGAGAACTTCCCCATCACCGGCCA
>NZ_JBDLAK010000031.1:0-40000 GCF_039748055.1 Burkholderia sp. RS01 | reverse complement strand
AGCGTGGGACATGAGGACCTCCGTGGCCGTGAAGATGTCAGATACCTCCACTAAGCCCCGGGGGCCCTCCTCACTTCAAGACTGATGTCACCAACGTCATGGCCGGGTACACCTAGCGCGCGGTTCTAGCTGCCGGGCTCGATGGCCGCCGCGGCGTCGCGGACCTTGATCATGGTCCGGAGGTTGCGCGTCGTGGTTGAAGCCTTGTACTTCGGCTTGGCCGAGAGTTTGCTGAAGGGGCTGTCCAGGGTCCCGCCTGCCGGAGCAAGCCAGGCCGACGCCTCCGGACCGAGCCGGGTCTGCTCCACGCCGCCGAGCGACTCCCCGGCCGTGAACAGTTCGTCAAGCGCTGCGGTGTCCGAGGCCAGAGTGATGTAGGTGTGCGTCGTCTTGTCGTCTGCCGGGTAGTGGCACGCCGCCACGAGCTCCGCCACGCGGGAGGCTGTCAGCACCACCACCCATGCGTCGTAGCCGAAGGTCTCCCGCAGGCATGCCTCGAATTCCTTCTTGACCGCGGCCGGTGTCAGTTCGCTGGCCAGCACCACGTTGCCGCTGGCCAGGAGCGTCTTCACATCGGCGAACGGCCGGGCCTTCAGGGCCTCCTTGAGGTCCGCCATCTTGATGTTGATGCCGCCCACGTTGATGCCGCGGAGGAACACTGCGTAGCTCGTCATCCGCCCAGACTACTGCCAGCGGAAGCCCGCCGGAGGGAAGGCGGCCGGGGCGGGAAAGGGTCAGTCGTTGTTCTTGCGGAGAGCTTCCGTGAGGACGCGCGCGGCGTTGCAGACGACTTCGGCGTGCAGCCGGCCGGGCTGCCGGGTGAGGCGCTCAATGGGGCCTGAGATGGACACGGCGGCGATCACCCTTCCCGAAGGTCCGCGCACTGGTGCAGAGACGGAGGCGACGCCCGGCTCACGTTCGCCGAGGCTCTGGCCCCAGCCCCGCCGTCGTACTCCCGCCAGGACGGTGGGCGTGAAGCGGGCGGACTGCAGCCCCTCCAGCAGGCGGTCGTGGTCTTCCCACGCGAGCAGCACCTGCGCGGCAGAGCCGGCCTTCATGGACAGCTGCGTCCCCACGGGGATGGTGTCGCGTAGGCCGATCGGCCGTTCCGCCGAGGCGACGCAGACACGCCAGTCGCCCTGCCGGCGGAAGATCTGTGCGCTTTCGCCGGTGGCGTCCCGGAGCTGCATGAGCACGGGCCCGGCCGAGGCGATGAGCCTGTCTTCGCCCGCGGCCGAAGCGAGTTCAACCAGCCGGCTGCCCAGGACAAACCTGCCCTGGATGTCGCGGCTCACGAGCCGGTGGTGGACAAGGGCCAGTGCGAGCCTGTGCACCGTGGGCCGTGCCAGTCCGGTGGCAGCCACGAGCTGCGCCAGGGTGGTGGGCCCGGCCTCGAGTGCGTCCAGCACCTGGGCTGCTTTATCAATGACACCGACGCCACTAGAATTGTCCATGTAATGATATTGCCGTCTCAATATCTGAGATGCAAATCATTTGGCTGGCTTATTACACGGCTCTGCTGTTTCAGTTGAAGTAACAGTCAACAGCAGTGAAGGGAGATGGCCATGGCGAACACATTGGCCGAGAAAGTCTGGGACGCGCACGTGGTGCGCAAAGGCGACGGCGACGGCGCCAACGCCCAGCCGGACCTTCTCTACATCGACCTCCACCTCGTCCACGAGGTAACGTCGCCGCAGGCCTTCGAGGGACTCCGGCTGGCCGGCCGCAGACTGCGCCGCCCGGACCTGACCATCGCCACGGAAGACCACAACACTCCGACGCTGGACATCGACAAGCCTATCGCCGATCTCACCAGCCGGACGCAGATCCAGACGCTGCGCAACAACTGCGAGGAGTTCGGGGTCCGCCTGCACTCCCTGGGCGACGCCGAGCAGGGCATCGTTCACGTGGTGGGCCCGCAGCTCGGACTCACCCAGCCGGGCATGACCGTGGTCTGCGGCGATTCACACACCTCCACGCACGGCGCGTTCGGCGCGCTGGCCATGGGCATCGGCACGTCCGAGGTGGAGCACGTCATGGCCACCCAGACGCTGTCCCTGAAGCCGTTCAAGACCATGGCCATCAACGTTGAAGGCACGCTCCGCCCGGGCGTCACGGCCAAGGACATCATCCTTGCCGTCATCGCCAAGATCGGCACCGGCGGCGGCCAGGGCTATGTCCTGGAGTACCGCGGCTCGGCCATCCGGGCGCTGTCGATGGAAGCCCGGATGACCATCTGCAACATGTCCATCGAGGCCGGCGCCCGCGCAGGCCTCGTGGCACCGGACGAGACCACCTACGCCTACATGAAGGGCCGCCCCCACGCGCCGGAGGGCGCCGAGTGGGACGCCGCCGTCGAGTACTGGAGCACCCTTCGCAGCGACGACGCCGCCGTCTTTGATGCCCAGGTTGACCTCGACGCCGACACGCTGGAACCGTTCGTCACCTGGGGCACCAACCCGGGCCAGGGTGTCTCGCTCTCCGGCAAGGTGCCCTCACCCAACGACTTCGGCGATGAGAACGCCAAGGCCGCAGCCGAGCGCGCCCTGCAGTACATGGGGCTGGAAGCCGGAACCCCCATGAAGGAAATCCGGGTGGACACCGTGTTCCTGGGTTCCTGCACCAACTCCCGCATCGAGGACCTGCGGGTCGCCGCGGACATCATCCGCGGCCGCCAGAAGGATCCCAACATCCGCATGCTGGTGGTGCCGGGTTCGGCCCGGGTCCGCCTGGAAGCGGAGGCCGAGGGCCTGGACCGGGTGTTCAAGGACTTCGGCGCGGAATGGCGGTTCGCCGGATGCTCCATGTGCCTGGGCATGAACCCGGACCAGCTGGAGCCGGGGGAGCGCTGCGCCTCCACGTCGAACCGAAACTTCGAAGGCCGTCAGGGCAAGGGCGGACGCACGCACCTCGTGTCGCCGGTGGTGGCAGCCGCCACGGCCGTGCGCGGAACGCTGAGCTCGCCGTCGGACCTTGATCCGGCCCCGGAATCCGCAGCCCTCCAGACGACCGACGCAGCCTAGGAAGACTCCATGGAAAAGTTCACCACGCACACCGGAATCGGCGTCCCGCTGCGCCAGAGCAACGTCGACACGGACCAGATCATCCCCGCCGTGTACCTCAAGCGGATCACCCGCACCGGCTTCGAGGACGCCCTGTTCTCGGCCTGGCGGAAGGACCCGTCCTTCATCCTGAACCAGGAACCGTTCAACGCCGGTTCCGTCCTGGTGGCCGGGCCGGACTTCGGCACGGGCTCCTCGCGGGAGCACGCCGTCTGGGCGCTCAAGGACTACGGCTTCAAGACCGTGCTCTCGTCCCGGTTCGCGGATATCTTCCGCGGCAACTCGGGAAAGCAGGGGCTCCTGGCCGCCGAACTCGCCCAGGACGACATCGAGCTCATCTGGAAGACGCTGGAAAACGCGCCCGGTACTGAGGTCACGGTTGACCTCGTGTCCAAGACCGTCATCTGCGGCAACGTTGTTGCTCCGTTTGAGATCGACGACTACACCCGCTGGCGCCTGCTCGAGGGCCTCGACGACATCGGCCTGACCCTCCAGCACGAGGAAGACATCACCGCGTACGAAGCCACCCGGCCGTCGTTCAAGCCCAAAACGCTGCCGGCCCGGCTGTCCTGACCGCCAGAGTTCCATCAAGGGCCCGCCGCAGCAACGAACTACTGCGGCGGGCCTTCTTGCTGCGCCGGAAATCTGCACCGGAAATCCGCGCCGGCATCCCGCCGGGCCGCGCCCGGTGCGCCCCGTATTTCGGTTCGGTAACGCAAGCTCATATGCTTAGCTGGAGCCTTTGTAAGGATTTGGGGGCGAGTAGTCGTGAGGAAACCGGTAAATGAGTAGTGTTCTGACAATCCGCGGAGGCGTCCCGCTAACTGGCCGTGTCAGCGTCCGCGGTGCCAAGAACCTTGTGCCCAAGGCCATGGTGGCTGCCCTGCTGGGCAACGAACCCTCTGTGCTCCGGAACGTTCCGGAAATCAAGGATGTCGAGGTTGTCACCAGCCTGCTTCAGCTCCACGGCGTGACCGTGGTGAAGGATCCCGTGACCGGCGATCTGACCCTGGACCCCAAGGCCGCCAAGACGGCGCCGAGCACGGCAATTGATGCCCACGCTGGCGACTCACGCATCCCGATCTTGCTGTGCGGACCCCTGATCCACGCCATCGGCGAAGCCTTCATTCCGGATCTGGGCGGCTGCAAGATCGGCGACCGTCCCATCGACTACCACCTGAACGTGCTGCGCCAGTTCGGCGCCGTCGTGGAAAAGCGGCCCGGCGGTATCCACATCTCGGCCCCGCGCGGCCTGCACGGGGCGAAAATCTCCCTGCCCTACCCGTCCGTCGGCGCCACCGAGCAAGTCCTGCTCAGCGCAACACGCGCGGAGGGCATCACGGAACTCTCGGGAGCGGCCACCGAACCCGAGATCGTCGATCTCATCGCCGTGCTGCAGAAAATGGGCGCCGTCATCAGCGTCCAGACGGACCGCACCATCCGCATCGAGGGCGTCCGCGACCTCGGCGGCTACAACCACCGGGCCCTGTCGGACCGCAACGAATCGGCGTCGTGGGCTTCCGCCGCCCTAGTGACCCGCGGCGACATCTTCGTTGAAGGCGCTTCGCAGCGGGACATGATGACCTTCCTGAATACCTTCCGCAAGGTGGGCGGCGGCATGGACATCGGCGACGACGGCATCCGGTTCTACCACCGCGGCGGCAAGCTGTCGCCGCTGGTGCTTGAAACGGACGTCCACCCGGGCTTCATGACCGACTGGCAGCAGCCGCTGGTTGTCGCGCTGACTCAGGCCGAGGGCGTGTCGATCGTTCACGAGACCGTCTACGAGAACCGCTTCGGCTTCACGGACGCACTCATCCGCATGGGCGCCAGCATCCAGGTCCACCGGGAGTGCCTCGGCAGCGTGCCGTGCCGCTTCGGGCAGCGGAACTTCCTGCACTCGGCGGTCATCTCCGGCCCGACGCAGCTCAAGGGCACGGACATCGATGTTCCCGACCTGCGCGGCGGCTTTAGCCACCTTATTGCCGCCCTGGCGGCCACCGGCACGTCGCGGGTGACGGGGATCGACATCATCAACCGCGGCTATGAGCGCTTTACCGAAAAGCTGGCCGGGCTCGGCGCCGACTTCGACATCACATCGGCGAAGTAGCGGTGCCCCTGTGAAGGAATCGGCCAAGAGCCACATCACATTCGTGATCATTGCCGGGATTGCCCGGCCCCTGCTGAACCTGATGATGAACAAGAAGTGGGAAGGCACCGAAAAACTTCCCGCCGGCGGATTCATCGCAACGCCCAACCACTGCACCGAGATTGATCCGCTGGTGGTCGGGCACATGCTGTACAACCAGAAGCGTGCCCCGCATTTCCTTGCGAAGGCGGGCCTCTTCAAGGTGCCCGTGCTGGGCAAACTGCTGCACGCCGTCAAGCAGATTCCGGTGGAGCGCTCGACGGCGGGTGCGAACCGCTCGCTGCAGCTCGCCAAGGAGATCGTGGCCGAGGGCGGCGCCATCGTCATCTACCCGGAGGGCACCCTGACCCGGGATCCGGACCTCTGGCCCATGAAGGGCCACACCGGCGCCGCCCGGCTGGCGCTGGAAGGCGGGATCCCTGTGGTGCCCATGGCGCACTGGGGCGCCCACGAGGTCTTCCCCCGGTATGCCAAGAGCTTCCACCTGTTTCCACGGAAAACGTCCCGCGTCCTGATCGGCGATCCCGTGGATCTGTCCCGCTTCGAGGGCCGGCCCCGGGACAAGGCAACCCTCATGGAGGCGACCGACGTGATCATGGACGCCGTCACCGCCCTCCTGGCCGAACTCCGCGCAGAGCAGCCGCCCGCCCAACGCTGGGATCCGGCGGCGCATAACCAGAAGAAGCACGGCCGCGACGTCGAGCGGGGCGGAAAGTGACCCCTGTGCGGGGCCGCTCGGGCTCGGCGGTGTCCGTCGCGGTGCTCGGCGCCGGTTCATGGGGGACGACCTTCGCCAAGATCCTGGCCGACGCCGCCACCTCCTCGGGCGTCGAACGCCGCATCAGGCTCTGGGGCCGGCGGGCCGAGGTTGTGGAGCAAATCAATCTGCACCACCGCAACCCGCAATACCTGGCCGACGTCGAGCTTCCGCCCAGCATCACCGCGTCCACTGACGTCGCCGCGGTGCTGGCCGGAGCAGACCTCGTGGTCCTCGCTGTTCCGGCACAGTCGCTGCGGCTGCAGCTCCGGGAATGGAAGCCCCTCCTGGAGCCCGATGCGCTGGTGGTGTCCCTCATGAAGGGCCTCGAGCTCAGCACCGACGCCCGCATGAGCGAAGTGATCTGCGAGGAACTGGGCATCCCCGCGAGCCGCATCGCCGTCGTGTCCGGGCCCAACCTGGCCATGGAAATCGCACGCGAAGAGCCCACCGCGTCAGTGGTGGCCTGTCCTGACTCGGCAGTGGCCGGCTGGATCGCACGGAGCTGCACCGCCCCGTATTTCCGCCCGTACACCACCACCGACATCGTGGGCGTTGAAATCGGCGGGATCGTCAAAAACGTCATCGCCCTGGCCGTCGGCATCTGCGAGGGAAAGCAGATGGGCGACAACACCAAGGCCTCGGTGATCACCAGGGGGCTCGCCGAAACCTCGCGCCTGGCCCTGGCCCTGGGCGGCTCAGCCCAGACCATGGCCGGCCTCGCAGGGCTGGGGGACCTCGTCGCCACGTGCTCGTCCCCGCTGTCCCGGAACCACACCGCCGGACGGCTGCTGGGCCAGGGCCTCACCCTGGACGAAGTGGCCGAAAAAATGACCCAGACCGCCGAAGGCATCAAGTCGGGGCAGGCCGTGCACGAACTTGCCGGTAAACTCGGCGTCGAGATGCCCATCACGGCGGCCGTCGTCGCCGTGCTGGCCGGAAAACTGTCCGTTGACCAACTGGGGCCGCTGCTGCTGGCCCGGGACCTCAAACCCGAAGGCGATTACTAACAGTGTCGGAAGAAAACTTGACCGCAGCGGACGAGTCAATCCAGAGCCAGCCAAACCAGGGCAAGCCCCGAGTGGCCGTCCTCTTCGGCGGGCGTTCAAGCGAGCACGCGGTCAGCTGCGTCACCGCGGCCGGCGTGCTGGGCGCCATCGACCGGAACAAATACGACGTGATTCCCATCGGGATCGCCAAATCCGGCCAGTGGGTCCTCGCGGCCGGGGACACGGGGCAATGGTCGCTGTCCTCATCCCTGCTGCCTGAGGTTGCGCCGTCGTCGCAGACGGTGACCCTGGCGGAGATCGGCGGGGAACACCAGCTGATCCTGGCGTCCCCCAACGAGGTGCCACAGGAACTGGGCACCGTGGACGTCGTCTTCCCGCTGCTTCACGGCCCGTTCGGCGAAGACGGGACCATCCAGGGCCTGCTGGAACTGTCCGACACCCGCTACGTGGGCGCCGGCGTCCTGGCGTCGGCCGTGGGCATGGACAAGCACTTCATGAAGGTGGTCTTCGAGGCCGCGGGACTTCGCGTCGGGCCGTACATTGCGGTCACGGACCGGCAGTGGCGCAACGATCCCGAGTCGGTGCGCAAGCGCGTTGACCTGCTCGGGTTCCCGGTGTTCGTCAAGCCGGCCCGCGCGGGATCGTCCATGGGCATCTCCAAAGTGGACTCCCTCGAGGACCTCGACGCCGCGATCGAAGCTGCCCGGGAGCACGACCCCAAGCTCGTGATAGAGGCCGGCATCGTGGGCCGTGAGATCGAGTGCGCGGTGCTCGAGGGCCGTGGCTCGGATGCCCCCCGGACTTCGCTGCCGGGCGAAATCTCCGTGGCGGCCGGCGAGCACGAATTCTACGACTTCAACGCCAAGTACGTGGATGACGCAGCCGCGCTTAGCTGCCCCGCGGACATGCCGGACGAGGCGATTGCCCGGGTCCGCGAGCTTGCCGCGGTGGCGTTCGACGCCGTCGGAGCGGAGGGCCTGAGCCGGGTGGACTTCTTTTACACGGCCGACGGCGCGCTCATCATCAACGAGATCAACACGATGCCCGGGTTCACGCCCAAGAGCATGTACCCGCAGATGTGGGCGGCGTCAGGGCTGAGCTACGCGGAACTGATCGACGAACTCATCCACCTGGCCCTGAACCGCAAGACCGGCCTCCGCTAGAAGTTCCCGCCTGGCGAGTCCTACTTGCTGGTCGGCAGGTCCTGGAGGTCTGCCTGGCCCACGCAGTTCCGGCTTGCCTTGATCTTGCCGGCCGCCGCGGAAAGATCGGCCAGCACCGTGGCAGAGCTGATCTTGTTCGGATCCATCAGGATCTCGGTGGCGGGCTCCCGGCCGAACGTGGTCAGCGTCCACACCGGATTGCCCTCTTTGATGACCCAGTCCACATCGTTCACGCTGACGCACCGGTCCGTCGTGGGCCCGGGGACGTTGACGCCGCAGCGCAGGATCACCTTGGAGGGATCGCCCCAGGCGGCGGTCGCCTGGCTGTTCGTCTTGCGCAGGCCGGCGTCGCCTATGGTGTCCGGAAGCGCCACCATCATGGGGGCGCACGCGGGGTTTGCGGCATCCGCGGCAGGAGGAACGTCGACGGCGGGGGAGCAGCCGCCCAGTGCCAGTCCCGTGAGGGCCACTGCGGCCGCTGCCGTGAGCCGGCGGACAGGGGCGGGGGTGCGGTGGCGGTGCATGGATTAAGCCTATCTCTCCGACGGCAGGGCATCGGACAGTCCAAAAAGGCAGCCGCAGCGCCGCCCGGGCAGCGCCCGGCACCACCCCGAAACGCCCACCGGGAAACATTGTCGGTCCGTGGCGGTAGCGTAGTGGCGTGCCCCAATCACCACTGACTGTCGCCGAACTGTCCGAAGCCGAGCTTTTGGCCCGGATCTTCCCGCGCCTTGAACTGAACGCCGTGCACAGCGCTGCTGTGCTCCTCGGGCCGGGCGATGACGCCGCCATCGTTGCCGTGCCCGACGGCCGGACCCTCATCAGCATCGACACCCAGGTGCAGGACCAGGACTTCCGGCTTCAGTGGAACAACGGCTACCGCACCACCGGCTATGACGTGGGCTGGAAGGCTGCGGCCCAAAACCTCAGCGACATCAACGCCATGGGCGGGTCCGCGACCTCCATGGTGGTCAGCCTGACCATGCCAGCCGGCACGCCTGTGGACTGGGTCGAGGACCTGGCGGACGGACTCGCCGCCGCCATCGGCAAGCTCGGTGCCGGGGCATGTTCCGTGGCGGGAGGCGATCTTGGCCGCGGCCGCGAACTGTCCGTCACCGTCGCCGTGCTGGGCACTCTCAGCGGCGGCCAGCCGGTGCTCAGGTCCGGGGCGCAGGCTGGAGACACGCTGGCCATCGCCGGCCATGCGGGCTCGGCCGCGGCGGGGCTGGCCCTGCTCGAGTCGACGCACCCGGTGGGTTCGCTGGCACCGGAACTTCGCTCGCTACTGGACCTTCAGTGCCGGCCCGAGCCGCCGCTGGATGCAGGCCCCCTTGCCCGGACGTCCGGCGCCACTGCCATGATGGACATCTCTGACGGCCTAGTGCGGGACGGCACCAGGCTGGCCCTGGCCAGCAATGTCGTGCTGGACCTTGACCCCAAGGCACTGACACTGCTGGCCGCACCGCTGCAGCCGGCCGCCGCCGTCCTGGAAACGGACCCGCTGGCGTGGGTGCTTGGCGGCGGCGAGGACCACGGCCTGCTCGCCACTTTCCCCGCCGGCGTTCAGCTGCCCCCGGGGTTCGCTGGGATAGGCTCAGTACAGGCCTGCACTTCACATGAAGCGGCAGGCGTGACAATCGCGGGCCGGCCCGCTGACTCCGTGGGATGGGATCACTTTGCAGATTAAGATTGCCGCGAACGCGCAAGCGATGAAGCGGTGGTTGGGCAAGGCCGAGACCGCCCTGGGCAACCACAGCGACCGCCTCAATGCGATCAACATCTTCCCGGTCGCCGACGGCGACACCGGCACCAACCTCTACCTCACGGTCCGGGCAGCCGCGCGTTCCCTTCAGGACGCCGCGCCGGTGCCCGCCGTGATGCAGGACCCCGCCCAGCCGCCGACCCCCGCCCAGATGCAAAGCCCTTCGCAGAGCCCGGCCCGCACGCCTGACCTGCGCCGGGCCCCGGATGCGGCGCAGAATGATGTCGGCGCCGTCCTGGCCAAGGCCGGACAAGCCGCCATGGAGCAGGCCAGGGGAAACTCGGGAACCCTGTTTTCCGTGTTCCTGTGTGCGGCGGCCGAACCCTTGGCCGGGCACACCCGGCTCACGGCAACGACGCTTGCCGCCGCGCTCAACCGGGCACAGATCCGGGCCTGGTCGGCGCTCAGCGATCCCGTTCCCGGCACCATGCTCTCGGTCATGGAGGCGGCCGCGCGAGCTGCCGCCGCCGTCGACGCCGGCCAGAACGGCAATGACAGCAACTACGCGCTGGGCCTGGCCCTGGACGCCGCGGTCGAAGCGGCGCTCGAGGCCGTGGTCCGCACCGAGGGGCAGCTGGATGCACTGCAGGCCGCACACGTCGTGGACGCCGGCGGCGTGGGCATGCTGCTCATCCTCGACTGCCTGCGGTCCGCGGTGCTGGGCGTGGAACTCCAGAGCGAGCTCCTGGACGGCCTGCACGGCTACGATCTGCAGGATCCCCATATCCACGCGGACATGCCGGACGACGACGGCGTGGAGGTCATGTGCACCATCAGCCTCTCGCCGCTGGACGCCGCGACCCTGAGGCAGCGCCTGGACGAACTCGGCGATTCGGTCATCATGAGCCAGGTGGGCCCGGCCCCGGACGCGGACGGCCGGTACCGCTGGCGCGTGCACGTCCACGTCCTGGATTCGGGGCCGGCATTGGAGACCATCAGTTCATTGGGACAACCGGCGGACGTGTCGGTCAGCGAACTGGCGCTGCCGCGCGATCCCAATCCGGTGGAGGCTGATGCGGGGAGCCGCGAGGGACGATGAACACCGAGCTGGAACTCGGCCTGGAGCGCCGGATAGGCAAGCGCTCCGCGGCCGTCGTTGAAAAACACCTGGGCATCACCACGGTGGGCGGGCTGCTGAATTACTTTCCGCGCCGGTACCTGAGCAGGGGAGAGCTGACGCCCATCAGCGAGGTCCCGCTGGACGAGGAAGTGACGCTCATTGCCCGCGTCATTTCGAACAGCACGCGGCAGATGCGCGCCCGGCGGGGCTCCATCACCGACGTCGTGATTTCCGACGACGCCGGCGCCCACGCCGGCGGTCCGCGGCCGCCGGGTTCGGCCCTGCCGGGAACCCTCAAGATCAGTTTCTTCAACGGCTTCCGGGCCAAGGCGGAGCTCCAGCCCGGCCGCAGGGCCATGTTTTCCGGCAAGGTCACGCGCTTCGCGGGATCGCTCGGCCTGACAAATCCTGACTTCCTGCTCCTGGACGAGGACTCGGACACCCCCGGCATGGATCCGGAAAAGCTCGCTGCCATGCCCATCCCCGTCTATCCGGCAACCGCCAAACTCACCAGCTGGTCCATCCAGAAGGTCATTTCCACCCTTCTGGACACCGTGGACCTGGACGCCCTGCAGGACCCCTTGCCGGCGGCCATCTCGGTCCGCGAGAAGTTCCTGCCGATGCCGCAGGCCTACCGGCTGATCCACGCCCCGCAGACGCCCGAGGACTCGCGCCAGGCCAGGGACCGGTTCCGCTACCAGGAGGCCCTGGTCCTACAGTCCGCCCTGGCGCGCCGCCGCGCCCAACTGGCCGCGGAGGAGGCAACGGCGCGGCGTCCCTTGCCCGACGGGCTCCTGGCCGCCTTTGACCGGCAGCTGCCGTTCACGCTGACCGCCGGGCAGGCCGCCGTGGGCAAGACGCTGTCCCAGGAACTGTCCCAGGACGGGCCCATGAACCGGCTGCTGCAGGGCGAGGTGGGCTCGGGGAAGACCATCGTTGCCCTCCGGGCCATGCTGCAGGTTGTCGATGCCGGCGGGCAGGCGGCCCTCCTGGCGCCCACGGAAGTCCTCGCCGCGCAGCACTTCGACTCCATCCGGCGGACGCTCGGCACGCTGTCCCGGGACGGACTCCTTGGCGGCTTCGGCGACCACTCCGTCCAGGTCAGCCTGCTCACCGGGTCCATGCCGACCGCGGCACGCAAGCAGGCACTGCTCGATGCCGCGTCGGGCACGGCCGGGATTGTGATCGGCACGCACGCCCTGCTGAGCGACAACGTGTCCTTCTATGATCTCGGCCTGATTGTTGTGGACGAACAGCACCGCTTCGGCGTGGAGCAGCGGGATGCCCTGCGGTCCAAGGCCAGCAAGCCGCCGCACCTGCTGGTCATGACGGCCACCCCCATCCCCAGGACCGTCGCCATGACCGTTTTCGGCGACCTCGAAACCTCCGTGCTGGACGAACTGCCGGCCGGCCGGGCACCCATCACCACGCACGTCGTGGGCCTGGCCGAGAATCCTGCCTGGGCCGGCCGGATCTGGTCCCGGTCGCGGGAAGAGATCGACGCCGGGCACCAGGTGTACGTAGTGTGCCCGAAGATCGGGACGGACGACGACGGCGATTTCAGTCCCGGTGAAGCGGAACCCGCCCCCGGGGACCTGGAGGGGGACGGCCCGGCGCGCGAACTGGCGTCGGTGACCGCCGTGGTCGAACACCTCGGCGAGGAACCGTCGCTGGCCGGGATTCCGCTGGCCCCGCTCCACGGGCGGCAGGATCCCGCGCTGAAATCCGAGACCATGGCATCATTCACGGCCAACAAGACCAAGCTGCTGGTCTCCACCACGGTGATCGAGGTGGGCGTGGACGTGCACAACGCCACGCTGATGGTCATCCTTGATGCGGACCGGTTCGGCATTTCGCAGCTCCATCAGCTCCGGGGCAGGGTCGGCCGCGGAGGCCTGCCGGGCACCTGCCTGCTGGTGACGACGCTCGAGCCCGGCCATCCGAGCCGCCGCCGGCTGGACGCCGTGGCCGCCACCACCGACGGCTTCGAACTGTCCCAGGAGGACCTGAAGCTGCGCCGTGAGGGCGACATCCTCGGCGCCTCGCAGTCGGGCGGCCGGTCCACGCTGAAGTTGCTCAGGGTCCTGGAGCATGAGGACATCATTGCCCGCGCCCGGCAGGATGCCCAGGAGATTGTGGCCCGCGACCCCGCGCTCCTCGACCACCCGGCCCTTGCCGAGGCCATCGACGACTACCTGAACCCCGAGAAGGAGGCGTTCCTTGAACGCGGCTAACTCCATGGACGTTCCGGCGAAGCGCGCCGGAAAGCGGACTACGGCATGAGCAGGATCGTGGCAGGTGTTGCCGGGGGAACGCCGCTCGTCAGCGTGCCCGGCTCTTCGACGCGCCCCACCACCGACCGCGTCAAAGAGGCCCTGTTTTCCAGGCTGGACGCCTTCGATGTCCTCGCCGGCTCGCGGGTGCTGGACCTCTACGCAGGTTCCGGGTCGCTCGGCGTTGAGAGCGCCAGCAGGGGCGCCACCGCCGTCGACCTCGTGGAGTTCGATGCCAAAGCCAGCGCTGTCTGCCAGCGGAACGCGGACCTGATCAACGGAGTGCTGGCGCAGAAAGCCGTCACCGTGCACCGTTCCCGGGTCGAGTCCTTCCTGGAGCGGACGGCTGAAGAAACCCTGTGGGACGTCGTGTTCCTGGACCCGCCCTACCCCCTGGACCAGCCCGCCCTGGCCGCGGTCCTGGCCAAGCTGGCCGGGCACCTCGCAGCCGGTGCCGTGGTGGTGGTGGAGCGCTCCTCGAGGTCACATGAGCCGGAGTGGCCCGCAGGCATGGAACGGTTTGCCGAGAAGAAGTACGGGGAGACCCGGCTGTGGTTCGCCGAACCCGCCAGCGGGCAGCAGCTCGACGTCGGGCCCGTGCCCGAGGACTGAGCCCAACGGCCGAGCTGGTCCTATGGCCGGTCAGCCGGACAGCCGATCCAGTTCGACCCCCGCCAGCACCTTGGCCGGGTGCGGCCCGCGGGCCGTCAGAGCGGCGGTCCATTCCGACGGCCACGGTTTCCGGGTGCCGGTCAGGATGATGTTCCCCGGGTACCGGCCCGTGAACATGCCGGCTTCGGCGAAGGCTGCAACGTCCGTCATGGCGCGCCGAAGTGCCGCCACCTGGCTTCGGACCAGTGTCAGGCCCGGTTCGTCACCCACGTTCACGATCAGCACGCCCCGTTGGGTCAGCAGCGCCGCGGCTTCCTCGTAGAACTCGGTGCAGGCAAGGTGCTCCGGAGCCTCGGGTCCGGAGAAGATATCCAGGATGACGACGTCGAATCGGAGGTCCGTGGGCAGCTCGGCCAAAGCGCCGCGGGCGTCGCCGATGATCGTTTGCAGCTGCGTGCCCTCGGGCAGCGGCAGCCGCTCCAGCACAAAGTCCAGCAGCTCACGCTCCAGCTCCACGGCATACTGCACCGAACCCGGGCGGGTTGCCTGGATGTACCGGGCCAGGGTCAGGGCACCGGCTCCAAGGTGCAGGGCGGTGATGGGCTCACCCCAGGGAGCAGCCAGGTCCACCATGTGGCCGATCCGGCGGAGGTACTCGTAGAAGATGTCCGCCGGGTCGGCCAGATCGACGTGTGACTGTTCCGCTCCGCCGATGCTGAGCACGAAGCAGCCGTCGGTGTAGGTGTCCGGTTCTATGACTGCGTGCTGGCCCGTGGTCCGCAAGAACCGCGAGGCCGCAGGGGAGCCTTCAGTCAACGTCAGAGCCTGTCCCGGAGCGTCGCCAGCCGGGAGGCCGCTTCTTCAAGGACCTCGGTCCTCTTGCAGAAGGCAAACCGCAGCAGGCTCCGCGTCCTTTCCGCACCCTCGGGGTGGCAGAAAACGGGAACGGGGATGGCGGCCACGCCCACCAGGGCCGGAAGGCGCCGGGCGAGCTCCACGGAATCCAGGATCCCCAGCGGCGAGGTGTCGACGTTCACGAAGTACGTGCCCTTCGGCGTGAAGACGTCCAGCCCTGCCGCCCGGAGGCCGGCGCTGAGGATGTCCCGCTTCCTCTCCAGCGTGGCGGAGATGCCGTCATAGAAGGCGTCGGGCAGTGCGAGCCCGGCCGCGATCGCACTCTGGAATGGGGTGCCGGAGCTGTAGGTGAGGAACTGCTTCACGGTCCGGACGGCGGACACCAGCTGCTCCGGCCCGCTGAGCCAGCCGACCTTCCAGCCGGTGAACGAGAAGGTCTTGCCGGCCGAGGAGATGGTGATGGTCCGGTCCGCCGCTCCCGGCAGGGTGGCCACCGGGACATGGCTCACGCCGAAGGTGAGGTGCTCATAGACTTCGTCGGTAATGATGAGCGCGTCATGCTTTCGGGCCAGGTCGACGACGCGCTGCAGGACTTCCCGGGGAAACACGGCGCCGGTCGGATTGTGGGGGTTGTTCAGCAGCACCACTTTGGTGCGCGCGCCGAAGGCGGCCTCGAGGGCTGTCGGATCGGGGAGGAAATCGGGCGCCAGCAGCGGAGCCGTGACGTGGGTGGCCCCGGAAAGCCCGATGATTGCGCCGTACGAGTCGTAGAACGGCTCAAAGGTCAGGACTTCGTCACCGGGGCCGACGAACGCCATCAGGGCGGCCGCGATTCCTTCGGTGGCGCCGGTGGTGACGATGATTTCCGTGTCGGGATCCGGCTCGAGGCCGTAAAACCGGCTCTGGTGAGCGGAGATGGCTTGGCGCAGCTCCGGGATGCCCTTGCCCGGAGCATACTGGTTGGAACCCCTGGCGATGGCTGCCTGGGCCGCTGCCTTGATTTCCGCCGGGCCGTCCTCATCCGGGAACCCCTGGCCGAGATTGATGGCGCCGGTCCGGACCGCCAGCGTGGTCATCTCTTCGAAGATCGTGACGCCCAGGGTTCCGTCGGGGGCCAGGAGGTTGGCGCCCGTGGCCGCACGCTGCCAGGGCGCCGGAAGTGTCTCTGTCATTGCTTTCCTGCCTGTCCGTTCAGCCCCGCTGTCAGGTGCGGTTGATGCATCAAGTCATGGTATCCCGGTCCGCGGATACGGTAGGTTCGGAGCATGAGACGCGCCGTATGCCCTGGCTCCTTCGACCCCATCCACAACGGACACCTCGAGGTCATTGCCAGAGCCGCCAGCCTTTTTGACGAGGTCATCGTTGCCGTGTCAACGAACTACGCCAAGAAGTACCGCTTTCCGCTGGAGGAACGGATTGAGATGGCCAAGGAGACCCTGGCCTCACTGCGCGGCATCGTGGTGGAGCCGGTCGGCGAAGGGCTCCTGGCCGAGTACTGCCGGCAGCGCGGCGTGTCCGCAATCGTCAAGGGGCTCCGGTCGTCGTCGGACTTTGACTATGAACTGCCCATGGCCACCATGAACCGCCAGCTCAGCGGCGTCGAGACGGTCTTCCTGCCGGCGGAGGCACACTACCTCCATTTGTCGTCCACGCTGATCAAGGAAGTGGCCAGCCTGGGCGGAAGCGTGTCTGAGTATGTCCCAAGGTCGGTCCTGAAACGCCTCATCGCGGGCCCGCCTGCGCCGGGCCAGCCGCCAACAGGGTAGGCTTGTGCGGTACATTCCGGCTTCTGCCGGTTGGACGGTGACTCTCCCGCCTGCCGGGGGACGGCGTCCGGTTTGAGTCCGCCAAGGAGTTCAGGCTAAGATAATACGTCGGTCATATGTTCAACAGGAGTTCTCATTAAACGAGATGCAAGTTCGCCCTTGGTGCTTGATGTCAAGGACCTCGGACGCAGTCCGGGGAGCATGCGTACGCTGACGGAACATGTACCCGCGCCGGAAGATCTTGGCGTGGCGCTCATTGGCGTTCAGAAGGGCTCGGATGTCGAGCTCGACCTGAGGCTTGAGGCCGTACACGAAGGAATTCTGGTATCAGGAACCGTAATCGCCGAAGTAACCGGTGAATGCGGCCGATGCCTGGATCCCCTTGCGTATGACCTTGAGGTCAATGTGCAAGAACTTTTCTTCTACGAAGGCGCCTTGCCTTCCGACGAGGAAGACGATGAAGAGCAACGTCGAGTCGAGCACGATCTGATCGATCTTGAGCCGGTGTTGCGGGACGCAGTTGTCACTATGCTGCCGTTCCAGCCGGTGTGCCGGGAAGACTGCCAGGGCCTGTGTTCCGAATGTGGAGCGCGCCTGGAAGACGAGCCGGGGCACCACCACGAGGTCGTAGATCCTCGCTGGGCTGCCCTAGCTGATCTGGCTAAGCCTGACCGGCAAAATTGATTTGTAAGTGTTTTTCTAGAGAGAAATGAGTTAGCCGTGGCTGTTCCCAAGCGGAAAATGTCTCGCTCGAATACCCGCGCCCGCCGCTCCCAGTGGAAGGCGACTGCCCCCCACTTGGTGAAGACCATTGAGAACGGCCAGGTTACCTACAGCCTGCCGCACCAGGCAAAGGTCGTCACCGACTCGGCTGGCACTGCGCTGTTCCTTGAGTACAAGGGCCGCAAGGTCGCGGACGTCTAATCGGCCCACCAGCTGACTAGGATGTCTTCAACTGAAGAGCTTCTGAAGCGTCTCGGTGTCTCAATTGACGCCGGGACGCTTCGTCTTGCTCTGACACACCGTTCCTATGCCTACGAAAACGGCGGCATACCCACCAACGAACGCCTCGAGTTCCTCGGCGACTCCATCTTGGGGTTTTCCGTCACCGATGCGCTGTACCGGGACAATCCCTCGCTCCCCGAAGGGGACCTGGCCAAGCGCCGGTCCGCCGTGGTGAGCACGCGGGCACTTGCCGGCATCGGACGCAGCCTCGGCATCGGCGACTACATCTACCTCGGCCAGGGCGAGAAGCTCACCGAGGGCAAGAACAAGGCCTCAATCCTGGCTGACACCATGGAGGCGCTCATCGGGGCGACGTACGTCTCCAACGACATCGAGACCGCACGCCAGCTCGTCATGCGCCTGATCGGACCGCTCCTGAAGGACGCAGCCGCGCTCGGCGCCGGCACCGACTGGAAAACGAGTATCCAGGAGCTCGCGGCCGGCCGGCAGCTCGGCTCGATCTATTACGCCGTGGAGGGCTCCGGCCCGGACCACGCACGCACCTTTGTCGCGGAGCTGCAGATCGGCGGGACGCCGTACGGCAAGGGTTCCGGCCACTCGAAGAAGGAAGCCGAGCAGGAAGCGGCGGCCGACGCCTGGCGGAAGCTATCCGGCATGGACACCGCCGCGGAGCCGCCGGAATCCGCCGCCGGGAGTTAGGCGAACGGTGCCTGAACTTCCCGAGGTCGAGGTGGTCCGCCGCGGCCTGGTGAGCTGGGTCCGTGGCCGGACCATCACCGGCGTCGAGGTCCTGGATCCCAGATCCATCCGTCGCCATGCCCTGGGGCCTGAGGATTTCGCCGGGAACCTCGAGGGCGCAACAGTCCTTGACGTGGTCCGCCGGGGCAAATTCCTGTGGATGCCGCTGCGGGAGGACGGCAGAGCCGGCGACACACCGCACCCGGAAACGGCCGGCATGGCGCCGGGCCTTCCCGCCGTGGCCCTGATGGCCCACCTTGGCATGAGCGGCCAGCTCCTGATGCAGGACGACGCCGTCCCGGACGAAAAACACCTGAAGGTCCGCCTCCGGCTGAGTCCGCGCGACGGCATGCCCGCGCAGCTGAGGTTCGTTGACCAGAGGATCTTCGGCGGCCTGTTCGTCACCTCGCTGATCCCCACGGACGACGGCGGCCCCGGCGGCCTGGCCGAGGACCCGCTGCCGGTCATCGCCGAGGAGGCGTCCCACATTGCGCGTGACCCCCTCGACCCCTTCTTCTCCTTCGACGACTTCTACCGCAGGCTCCGGAACCGGAAGACGGGCCTCAAGCGGGCGCTGCTGGACCAGGGCCTGATCTCCGGAATCGGCAACATCTATGCGGACGAGGCTTTGTGGCGGGCCAGGCTTCACTACGCCCGTCCCACGGACACCCTGCGGCGGGCGGACGCCGCGCGGGTCCTCGAAGCGGCCCGCGAGGTGATGACTGACGCCCTTGACGCGGGCGGCACCAGCTTCGACTCGCTATATGTGAACGTCAATGGCGCGTCCGGCTACTTCGACCGTTCCCTCAACGCCTACGGGAGGGAAGGGCAGGAATGCCGGCGCTGCGCCGCAGCCGGAATTGTCAGCCTGATGAAGCGCGAGCAGTTCATGAACCGGTCCTCCTACACCTGCCCCGTGTGCCAGCCGCGCCCCCGGAACGGCCGCTGGTGACCATTGCCACCGCCTGTTCCGGGCCGTGAATCCGGGGATCCGGGCCGAGTGGCAGTAGATTTGGGGCAGGACAAGCAGCCGCTGCCGCCACTCAGGAGATCCGAAAAACCTTGCACCTCAAAAGTCTCACCGTCCGTGGCTTCAAGTCGTTTGCGTCCGCAACGACCTTCGACTTTGAGCCCGGAGTCACCGCTGTGGTGGGCCCCAACGGCTCGGGCAAGTCCAACGTGGTGGACGCACTGGCCTGGGTCATGGGCGAGCAGGGTGCAAAAACACTGCGCGGCGGCAAGATGGAAGACGTCATTTTCGCCGGAACCTCGGGCCGGCCGCCGCTGGGCAGGGCGCACGTCTCGCTCACCATCGACAACACTGACGGCGCACTTCCCATCGATTACAGCGAAGTCACCATCTCCCGCACGCTCTTCCGGACCGGCGGCTCCGAATACGCCATCAACGGTGCCGGCTGCCGCCTGCTGGACATCCAGGAACTGCTGTCCGATTCGGGCCTGGGACGCGAGATGCATGTCATTGTGGGCCAGGGCCAGCTCGACAAGGTCCTGCATGCCACCCCCGAGGACCGGCGCGGCTTCATCGAGGAGGCCGCCGGCATCCTCAAGCACCGGCGCCGCAAGGAAAAGACGGTCCGCAAGCTGGAGGCCATGCAGGCCAACCTGCAGCGGCTCAGTGACCTCACGGGCGAGATCCGGCGCCAGCTGACCCCGCTGGGCAAGCAGGCCGAGGTTGCGAGGCGGGCCCAGACCGTCCAGTTCGAGGTCCGGGATGCCCGTGCCCGGCTGCTGGCCGATGACCTCGTCCAGCTGCAGGACGCGCTCGCCCAGGACGTCGCCGACGAATCCGCGCTCAAGGCCCGCCGTGCGGTCGTGGAGCAGGAACTCGGGGCCGGCCGTCAGCGCCAGGCCGTTCTGGAACAGCTCGCGGCAGAAGCGACCCCCCTCCTCAATGCCGCCCGGGACACGTGGTATCAGCTGTCCGCGGGCCGGGAGCGGCTGCGGTCGCTCGGATCCCTGGCCCAGGAACGCTGCCGCCTGCTGGGCTCGGCGGACGCGGCGCCGGATCCCGGCCGGGACCCCGAGCAGCTGGAAAAGCAGGCGGCCCGGGTCCGTGGCGAACAGGCGGACCTCGAAGTGGATATCGTCAACCGGCGCAGTGCCCTGGAGGCGGCCACGGCCGCGAAAACCGGTGCGGAAAACGCCGCAGCCGCCGAGGAAAAGCGCCTCACGGCAGCACTGCGCGCCGCGGCGGACCGCCGCGAAGGCCTGGCCAGGCTGGCCGGCCAAGTGGGCGCGGCGCGGTCACGCGTGGAATCGGCCCAGGCCGAGGTGGGCAGGCTCCGCGAATCGCTGGCCGCCGGTGATGAGCGGCGGCGCCGGGCCCAGGAAGAGTTCACCGCGCTTGAATCCCAGGTCGCGGGCGTCGAGGACGGTGAGGAATCCCTCGACGCGGAGTACGAGGAAGCCACCGCGGCACTGGACGCCGTCCTCGCCGAGATCGAATTACTCCGGACTTCCGAACGGGAAGCCGTGCGTGAACGCGACGCCCTCAAGGCCAGGCGCGACGCCCTGCAGCTCGGCCTCAACCGCAAGGACGGTTCCGAACACGCCCTCGGGGCCGGACTGCCCGGCATCGTGGGATCGCTGGCCTCGACCCTGGCCGTTGAAGCCGGGTATGAGGCAGCCGTTGCCGCCGCCTTGGGCAGCGCCTCGGATGCCGTGGTGGTGCAGGACGGCGAAACGGCTGCGGCGCTGGTGCGGCTACTTAAGGACGACGACGCCGGCCGGGCCACGCTCCTGCTGGAATCGCCGCCTGGCACTCGCTCCGCTGCCGGCCGGACCGCGGACCGCGGGACTTTGCCTGCAGGTGCCCGCTGGGCCGCCGAACTGGTCGACGCCACCGGGGCTGCCGCGGCGACCGTCCAGCACCTGCTCGCGGCGACGGTCGTCGTCGGGGACCTGGACGCGGCGGCGGGCCTGATCGCCGGGCGGCCGGACCTCACAGCCGTCACACACGCGGGTGACGTGTTCACGTCACTGGCCGTCACCGGCGGTTCCGCCAAGGCGCCGTCGCTGCTTGAGGTGCAGGCCGCCGTCGACGACGCCGCGTCGCGGCTGGAGGCCGTCACGGCAGCACTGGAGCAAAGCCGCTTTGCGCTGGCCGCCGCGGAGGCCCGGCGCGCTGAGGCGCAGGACCGGGCGGACGCCGCCCTGGAACGGCTGCACGAATCCGACGCGCGGCTCGCGGCGGTGGCCGAGCGGCTGGGACACCTGAACTCCGTCCTGCGCAGCGCCGTGGGGGAGAGCGAGCGGCTGGCCGCGTCCCTGGCACGGGCCGAGGCCAACATCGTGACGGAGCAGGAGGCCCTGTCCGGGATCGCGGCACGGCTGGCCGCGGCGCAGGAAGCCCCGGCCGAGGAGGAACCGTCCACCGGACACCGTGACGCACTGGCGCTCGCCGCGTCCCTGGCCCGGTCCGCCGAAATGGATGCCCGGCTGTCGTTGCGGAGCCGCGAGGAGCAGCTGGCGGCAATCCGCAACAGGGCGTCGTCACTGGAGCGGGCCGCGGCTTCGGAACGCCGCGCCCGGCAGGAGGCGGCCGAGCGGGCACGCCGTCGAAGGATCCAGGCCGGCCGGGCAGCTGCCGTGTCCGCCGCCGTGGAGCAGATCATCCGGTTCAGCGACGTGTCCGTCGAACTGGCCGGACACGAGCGCGACCTGGCCGAGCAGAACAGGGAGCAGCGGGACAGCGAGCTGGCGGCGGTTCGCACTGCCAACGACGCCCTGGCCCGGGAACTGGCTGAACTGACGGATTCCGTGCACCGCGACGAACTGGCGCGGGCCCAGCAGAGGCTCCGGATTGAGGCGCTGGAGACAAAGTCGGTGGAGGAGCTCGGGCTCACCGCGGACCAGCTGGTGGCGGACTACGGGCCGGACCAGCCGGTACCCGTGCCCCCTGAAGCGTCCGCGGACAAGTGGGCGGCGCTGAGGGCGCCGGTTGATGACGCAGGCAAGACCGTGGCTGAAGGCAAGCCGTTTGTCCGCGCGGAGCAGGAAAAACGGCTCCGCAAGGCCGAACGCGACCTGTCATCCCTGGGAAAGGTCAACCCGCTGGCACTGGAGGAATTCGCCGCGCTGGAGGAGAGGCACCAGTTCCTGAGCACGCAGCTGGAAGACCTCAAAGCCAGCCGCAGGGACCTGCTGGACATCATCAAGGAAGTCGATGACCGCGTGCAGAAGGTCTTCGCGGAAGCCTTCGCCGACACCTCGGCGCAGTTCGTCCGGGTCTTCGCCCGGCTGTTTCCCGGCGGCGAAGGCAGGCTCGTCCTGACGGACCCCGGCGACATGCTGACCACCGGCATCGAGGTCGAAGCCAGGCCCGCCGGGAAGAAAATCAAGCGGCTCTCGCTGCTCTCGGGCGGCGAACGGTCCCTGACCGCGGTGGCGCTGCTCGTGGCGATCTTCAAGGCCCGGCCGTCGCCGTTCTATGTCATGGACGAGGTCGAGGCCGCCCTCGATGACACCAACCTCGGCCGGCTCATTACGATCTTTGAAGAACTCCGCGAGTCCAGCCAGCTGATCGTAATCACCCACCAGAAGCGGACCATGGAAGTGGCGGACGCCCTTTACGGCGTGACCATGCGGGGCGACGGCGTCTCCACCGTCATCAGCCAGCGCCTGGGAGCCGAAGTCTAGCGGGGAGGGGGCTGTCCGCACTGCCCGCGGCTGTTGTGAGAAGCTAGGGGAGTGAACGACATCCTCCCTATTCTCCTGCCCATTCTTGCTGCCCTGGCGGTCATCGGCGGCCTGGTTCCGGTACTGATGAAGGCCCGGAAGTCCGGAACCAAATACTCCGGGCCACGGGACGCCAACGACCCGGCAGCGCCGCTCGGCGGCGGAGGGACCCTCCTAGAGGACCCCCCGGTGGCGCCTGCCGAACGCAAGGCACCGAACGCCGTCGACGTCGAAGGCCTCGAAGCCGAGGTCCCCGACGACGCCGCCGGCCTGGAAACCATCGCGGTGGAGACCCCGCTGCCCGTGGCGGGACGCCTCACCCGGCTGCGGGAGCGCCTGGTCAAGTCGAACAGCGTGTTCGGCAAGGGGCTGCTGGCGCTGCTCTCGAGCGACAAGATTGACGAAAACGTCTGGGACGAGGTGGAGGAGACGCTGCTTCTCGCCGACCTCGGCACCGAACCCACCATGCAGCTGGTCGATGCCCTGCGGGAGCGCGTGAAGGTGCTGGGGACCCGCGATCCCGAGCACGTCAAGGCACTGCTCCGCGAGGAGCTTATCAAGCTCGTGGACCCGGACATGGACCGGAGCCTGCGCATCGAACGGCACGCGGACAAGCCGGCAGTGATGATGATCGTGGGCGTCAACGGGGTGGGCAAGACCACCACCGTGGGCAAACTGGCCCGGGTACTTGTCGCCGAGGACAAGGACGTCCTCCTCGGTGCCGCCGACACCTTCCGGGCCGCAGCCGCGGAACAGCTGGCGACGTGGGGCCAGCGCGTGGGGGTCCCTACCGTGAAGTCCGACATCGACGGCGCGGATCCGGCCTCCGTCGCGTATGAGGCGGTCAAGGCGGGCATCGAGCAGGAAGTCGACGTCGTCATGATCGACACCGCCGGGCGCCTGCAGAACAAGGTCGGCCTCATGGACGAGCTCAGCAAGGTAAAGCGCGTCATCGAAAAACTGGCTGAAGTTGACGAGGTCCTCCTCGTCCTGGATGCCACGACCGGCCAGAACGGCCTCAACCAGGCGCGGGTCTTCGCCGAAGTGGTCAACATCACCGGCATCGTCCTGACCAAGCTGGACGGGACCGCCAAGGGCGGCATCGTCGTCGCCATCCAGAAGTCGCTGGGCGTGCCCGTGAAGCTCATCGGACTCGGCGAAGGCGCGGACGACCTCGCGCCGTTCGATGCCGAAGGCTTCGTCGACGCCCTCCTGAACTAGGCACCTGCTGAACTTGGCCCTCACCCCCAACTAGGTAGCGCCTCGCGCCGTTTTCAGCCCCTGGGAACGGCGTGAGCTGCTACTTAGCTGGGCCGGCCAGCGTCCGCAAGCTGCCGCTGCACCGTCTCGCGGGCCAGCAGCCAGGCCGCCGCCGCGAGCAGCAGGACGCCGCCGGTCACGGCGAATGCCCAGCCGTAGCCCAGCTGGTCTGCCAGCAGCCCGGCGAACACCGGGCCCAGGATGGCGCCGATGTCTGCGGTCATCTGATAGGCGGCCAGCACGCGCCCGCCGGACCGCTCGCGACCGATCACGTCCGCAACCGCCGCCTGCTGGGCCGGCCCCAGCAGCCCCGCACCCACGCCGGCAAGCGCAGATGCGGCAAGGAACCAGCCCAGCCCGTTCGTCAGGCCGATTCCGCCGGTTGCGGCGCCGGTGAGCACCAACCCGGCAGTCATCATCGGCTTGCGGCCCAGGCTGTCCGCCAGCCTGCCGGAAAAAGTAAGCGCAACGGCGTTTCCGGCGGCGAAGACCGCCAGTGCCCAGCCCGCCGCCTCCGGGCCGGAGCCGAGTGCTGTGACGGCGAACAGGGGCACCGTGGCCATGCGCACACCGAACGTTGCCCAGCCGTTGGCAAAGCTTGAGACGAGCGCCGCCCTGTAGGCGCTGTCCCCGAGGGCCTCGGCGAGTTTCATGGGCGGAGCCGCAGAACCGTCGCGGCGTCCGCCGCCGGGCACATGGCTGAGCTGCGTCTGCACCACCAGCGCGGCCAGGACCAGCGCCCCGGCATAGGCGAGGAAGGGAACGCGCAGCCCGAACCCGGCCAGCAGGCCGCCCAGGATGGGACCGCAGACATTTCCGATCAGGAACGCGGAGGCGTAGGCGCCCGAGACCCTGCCGCGGCTTTCGGGCGGCGCAAGCCGGATGACGAGTGCCATCGAAGCGACCGTGAACATCACCGACCCGGCGCCCCCCAACCCCCGGAACACCAGGAGCTGCCAGTAATTCTGGGCAAACGCGCAGGCCGCCGTGGAGGCCGCCACAATCAGCAGTCCGGCCACGTAGACGGGACGCTCACCCAGCCTGCCGATCAGCGCGCCGCCGGCAGGAGCGAACACCAGCCGCATGAAGGCAAAGATGCTGACGATCACGGCGGCGGCCGTCGCGCCGACGTCGAACGTGGTGGCGAACTGCGGCAGTACCGGGGCCACCAGGCCAAATCCGAGGGCGATCAGGAACGCCGCGACGAGCATCACCTTGATGTCACGGGGCAGCCGGGCGTCGCCGGTCCGCCGGCCGATGCTAAACCGCAGTCTGCTGGCGGCGGGACGGGGGCGTGGCGTCATGAGCGGGTGATCCTTGCGGAAAGAGCCGAAGGGGCGGCTTGCGAGTGGTGAAACATAACCGTAACAAGCCAGATATGCACCATTTACTTCCGGGAGATTCTTGTAACAGGCCCGCAATCTAAATCCTCTGTGTGCGAAACACGGCACGGCAAAACTTGAACCAGAACGCAAAAAGGCGTTGGGACAGGGCGGGCTACTCCGCACACAAAGCAAGAGAGGACGTAGACCATGGAACTCACCGCAGGTCTCGTTTGGCTCCTGGTCGCGTCAGCACTCGTGCTGTTCATGACCCCGGGCCTGGCATTCTTCTATGGCGGCATGACCCGTGCAAAAGCCGCCTTGAACATGATGATGATGAGCTTCGTCGCCATTGGCACCGTGGGTATCATGTGGGTCCTGTGGGGCGCTTCCATGGCCACGAGCAACAAGGACAACTTCTTCCAGATCTTCGCCAACCCGTTCAGCCACTTCGGCCTTCATAACTTTACTGACCCCGCGGATCTGCTCAAGGTTGGCTACGCCGCCACCTTCGCCATCATCACCGTGGCGCTGATCTCGGGAGCGGTCGCCGACCGCGCGAAGTTCTCGGCCTGGACCATCTTCACCCCCATCTGGGCCACCCTGGTCTACGCCCCCATGGCTTACATGGTCTGGGGCGGGGGACTCTTCTCGAAGGACGGCTGGTTCGGCCAGACGTTTGCTCCCGTGATTGACTTCGCCGGCGGCACAGTCGTCCACATCAATGCCGGCGTGGCCGGACTCATCCTTGTCCTGATCATCGGCAACCGCAAAGGCTTCGGCAAGGACCCCAACCACCGCCCGCACAACATCCCGTTTGTCATGCTCGGCGCGGCAATCCTCTGGTTCGGTTGGTTCGGCTTCAACGCCGGTGCAGCGGCCACTGTTGAACAGGCTGGCCTGATCTGGATCAATACGCTGGCAGCCCCGGCGGCCGCCATGCTCGGCTGGCTCGCTGTGGAGCGGTACCGCGACGGTCACCCCACTTCCCTCGGCGCCGCATCGGGCGTCGTCGCCGGTCTGGTCGCTATCACCCCGGCCTGCGCGAACGTGTCTCCGCTTGGCGCCATCGCCCTCGGCGTAGTCGCAGGTGTCGCCTCTGCCCTGGCTGTCGGACTGAAGTTCAAGCTGGGCTACGATGACTCGCTCGACGTCGTCGGCGTCCACCTCGTCTCCGGGGTCGTCGGCACCGTGGCTATCGGTTTCCTCGCGACGCCGACGCAGGGCGCGGCAGGTCTCTTCTATGGCGGAGGAACCACCCAGCTTGTTGCCCAGGTGCTCGCGGCGCTGATGTCCATCATCTTCACCTCGGTAATGACCTTCATCATCGCCTACCCCATTCACAGATTCATGGGCTTCCGTGTTTCCCAGGAACAGGAAGTGGTGGGTGTGGACCTGAGCCTGCACGCCGAGACCGCTTACGAGTTCGGCATCGGCGGCCACGGCGGCAGCTTCCAGCCGCTGCATGAACTGATCACCGGCAATGCCTCGGCGTCCAAGCTTGACACGGCACCTGAGGCCAGCAAAACGACAGACGCAGCATCAGGCAAGGAAAGCGTGGGGGCATGAAACTGATTACAGCAATCGTTCGTCCGGAGAAGCTCGAAGCCATCCGGGAAGGCCTCGAGGCCTACGGGGTCCAGGGCCTGACGGTCAGTGCCGCCAGCGGCTACGGGCGGCAGCGGGGCTACACCGAGGTCTACCGCGGCGCGGAGTACAACGTGGACCTGCTGCCCAAGATCCGCGTTGAGGTCCTGGCCACGGACGAACAGGCTGACGACATCCTTGATGTCATCATCTCCAGCTCCAACACAGGCCGGGCCGGCGACGGCAAGGTCTGGACGGTGGATGTATTTGAAGCAGTGCGGGTCCGGACCGGCGAACGTGGCGTAGCAGCCATCTAGCCACGGCGTTCCAAAACGCATAGTCCCCGCCCAACGGGATACAAACAGGGCCGGTCACCATCACGGTGACCGGCCCTGCTGCGTGCCCCGGCGTGTGCGCCCGCGCGTGGCCGGAGAGGGCCTATCCGGTGACCGAGCCGGAACCGGACCAGCCCTCCGGGCCCGACGTGCCGGCGTCGTAGTCCTCAAGCGGAACATCGCCCCTGGACCAGGCCGCGAGGACCGGATCGACGATTCGCCAGCACTCCTCGGCGGTGTCGGCCCGGACAGAGAGCAGCGGGTCGCCGGCGAGCACGCCCTCCAGCACTTCCCCGTAGGGAAGCAGATCGGAGGCATTGAGCTCTGAGTTGAGCGTGGTGCGGTTCAGACTGAAAATGTCCCCGGGGCCGTTGACGTCGACGTCGAGGCCGAGGGTGTCCGGTCCGAATCCGATCCGGAGCTTGTTGGGCGCGTCAACACCCGAGAAGCCCCTGGGCAGGTGTGGCACCGGCCGGAACGTAACCACCGCTTCCTTCCGCTTGTCACCCAGGGCCTTGCCCGAACGCAGGATGAACGGCACGTCCTTCCAGCGCCAGTTGTCAATGTTCACCTGGACTTCGGCGAGCGTTTCGGTGCTCCTGTCCGGGTCCACGCCCTCCTCCTTGACGTAGTCCGGAACCTCCCGGCCGCCGACGCTGCCGGCGGTGTACCGCGCCCGGCGGGTACTGGATTCGTAGGGCGTCCTGATGCTGCTCGCGCGGAGGACGGTGCCGATGGCATCCCGGAGGTCGCGCTCGCCGATCGTGGCCGGCGGCTCGATGGCCATCAGGGCCATGATCTGCAGGAGATGGCTCTGGACCATGTCACGCAGGGCGCCTGCGTTGTCGTAATAGCGTGCCCGGCCTTCGAGGGCCAGGTCCTCGTCGAAGATGATCTCCACTTTGGCGATGTGCTGACGGTTCCATACCGGCTCCAGGAAGTTGTTCGCAAAGCGCAGCCCGAGGATGTTCAGCACGGTGGCCTTGCCCAGGAAGTGATCCACACGGTGGATGTGGTCTTCAGGAACGAGGTTCAGGAGCGTCCTGTTGAGCTGACGCGCCGACTCCTCGCCGGATCCGAACGGCTTCTCCATGACGAGCCGCGTCCCCGCAGGGACCTGGTCCGGCGCCAGTATCTCGCAGGCTTTTTGGCTGACCTGCGGCGGAAGGGCGAAGTAGACGGCCACGGGCCCCTCAAGCTTCGAGAGCAGCGATGCCAGCGGTCCGTCCGCAGTGACGTCGAGTTGGTGATAGTCAGTGGAGGCCTCGAGGGACTTCAGGGCGTCCTTCCCTGCTGCGCCCGCCGGGCCTGCCGCCGCCGCAAAGGCATCATGGACACGCTCCCGCCACTGCTCCGGCGACCACGGATCGGAACCCGCGCCGACGAGTTTGAGCCCGCCGGCCCGCCCGGTGGCCACCAGCGTGGCAAGGCCCGGTAGCAGCAGCCGGGCCGTAAGGTCGCCGGTGGCGCCGAGGATGAGCAGGGTTTTTACGGTTGTTTGGCTCGTCACCTTGCCAGCATGCCATCTTGAAGGCGTGTCTTGGTACCCTAGATAGTCGAGTCCCGTCGTCGACGCAGTTGGAAACAACAGCCGAGACGCTGGTGTGCCGCAGGGCCGCCATCCGTACATCCACTGAAAGAAGTGCACGGCGCGTGTTCAATTCACTCTCTGACCGGTTGACAGCAACCTTCAAGAATCTCCGTGGCAAGGGCCGCCTCACCGAGGCAGACGTCGACGCCACAGTCCGCGAGATCCGCCGGGCCCTGCTGGACGCTGACGTTGCCGTGCCCGTGGTGCGGGAGTTCACCGGCCGGGTCCGTGAGCGCGCGCTCGGGGCCGAAGTCTCCGGGGCACTGAACCCGAGCCAGCAGATCGTGAAGATCGTCAACGAGGAGCTCGTCGAGATCCTCGGCGGAGAAACGCGCCGCATCCGGCTGGCCAAGACCGGGCCCACCATCATCATGCTTGCCGGCCTCCAGGGCGCCGGTAAGACCACCCTCGCCGGCAAGCTTGCCAAGTGGCTCAAGGCGCAGGGCCACAGCCCCGTCCTCGTTGCCGCCGACCTCCAGCGCCCCAACGCCGTGACCCAGCTGCAGGTCGTCGGCCAGCGCGCCGGGGTCCCGGTCTTCGCCCCGCACCCCGGCGCCACCTCCGAGCTGGAGCACCCGGCGGGCGACCCCGTCGCCGTCGCCCGGGCCGGCGTGGAGGAGGCCCGACAGAAGCTGCACGATGTCGTCATTGTCGACACCGCCGGGCGTCTCGGCGTCGACGCCGGCATGATGGAACAGGCGCGCCAGATCCGGCGGGCCATCGTCCCCAACGAAGTGCTCTTCGTGATCGACTCCATGATCGGCCAGGACGCCGTCAACACGGCGATGGCCTTTGATGAAGGCGTCAACTTCACCGGCATCGTGCTGTCAAAGCTCGACGGCGACGCCCGCGGCGGTGCCGCGCTTTCCGTAGCGTCGGTCACCGGCAAGCCCGTCATGTTCGCGTCCACCGGCGAAAGCCTGGACGACTTTGAGCTGTTCCACCCGGACCGCATGGCGTCCCGCATCCTCGACATGGGCGACGTCCTCACCCTGATCGAGCAGGCGGAGAAGTCGTGGGACAAGGACGAAGCTGCCCGGATGGCGAAGAAGTTCGCCGACCAGGAAGACTTCACGCTGGATGACTTCCTCGCCCAGATGCAGCAGATCCGCAACATGGGCTCCATGAAGAAAATGCTCATGATGATGCCCGGCGCGCAGAATATCCGCCAGCAGCTGGAGCAGTTCGATGAGCGCGAAATCGACAGGGTCGAGGCGATCGTCCGCTCCATGACGCCGCACGAGCGGCTGGCGCCGAAGATCATCAACGGCTCGCGGCGTGCCCGTATCGCCAAGGGCTCGGGCGTCCACGTGTCCGAGGTCAACGGGCTGCTTGAGCGCTTCGCGCAGGCCCAGAAGATGATGAAGAAGATGGCCCAGGGCGGCGGCATGCCTGGCATGCCCGGAATGCCGGGCATGGGAGCGGGCGGCGCGCGCAAGGGCCCCAAGAACGCACCCAAGAAGAAGGCCCGTTCAGGCAACCCCGCCAAGGCGGCCCAGGAACTCCGTGACGCGGAGGCCCGGCGTGCCAGCGCCGCCAAGGCACTCCCCACCGGGGCTGCCTTCGGCCAGCAGGGCGGCGACTTCGACCCGTCGCAGCTCAACCTCCCCAAGGGCTTTGACAAGTTCCTGGGCGGCAATTAGGCCCACGGTCATGTCGGCCGGCGCTGATGTCAGACCGCTGCCATAAGGTTGGGTCATGTTTAAGCAGCGGGTAGTGTTCGTCCACGGTGCCGGAAACTTCGGCTCCGCTGCTTGGCCGCGCCAGCACGGCATGGCCCTGCAGTACGACGCCCTGTTCCTGCGCCGGCACGGTTTCGACGCCGAGGCCGAACCCCTGGAAACCGACTTCGCCGCAGACGCCCGGATCGTGCTCCGCTCCCTCGCGGACGACGGCCGCGGCGCCGCCGGAGGGCATGTCGTGGCCCATTCCCAGGGCGCCATTTCGGCGATGATGGCTGCCATCGAACGCCCGGACCTCGTGTTCTCGCTGACACTGGTGGAGCCGGCCTGCCTGTCGCTGACTGCCGAGCTGCCGGCCACGGCCGCCCACCGGGCGCTCATGGAGCCCCTGTTCGACGTCCGGCACCAGCTGGGTGACGACGACTACGAGCGGGAGTTCGTCCGGCGGGCCTTTGCCGCTGACGCGCCCGGCCCTAGCACTCCCGAGGCCAGGCGGGCGGCCAGGCGGCTGCGATTGCAGGCGCCGCCGTGGCAGGCTCCGCTGCAGATCGTGCCGGGCGTCCCCACCCTCGTGCTGACCGGCGGGTGGGAGCCCCTGTACGAGGAAATCGCCGGCTACCTGAGGGAGACCGGCGCCCTGCACCGCACTGCTGCGGGAGGGCACCGGCCCCAGGACTCGCCCGAGGGCGACCGTTTCATCCGGTCCTTTATCGCCGAGGTCAGCCGGCGGCAGCAGCCGCAGGCGTCCTGACCCCGGCTGCTACCTGCCGGCTGCTACTGGTCGGCCGTTTCGGGAACCCGCAGCTCCGGCAGGTAGACCTTGCCGCCGGCGGCCAGGAACTCCTGGCTCTTCTCGCGCATTCCTTCGGCCATCTCGACCAGGGCCGCCTGCGACTCTGCCGAGCCGTATTCGTCCCGGATGTCCTGGCTGATGCGCATGGAGCAGAACTTCGGACCGCACATGGAGCAGAAGTGCGCGGTCTTGGCCGGCTCCGCAGGCAGCGTCTCGTCGTGGAACGCCTCGGCCGTGACGGGATCAAGGGACAGCGCAAACTGATCCCGCCAGCGGAACTCGAAGCGCGCCTTGGACAGGGCGTCATCCCGCTCGTGGGCGCCCGGGTGTCCCTTGGCGAGGTCCGCCGCGTGGGCCGCGATCTTGTAGGTGATCACGCCCGTCTTCACGTCGTCCTTGTTCGGCAGCCCCAGGTGCTCCTTCGGCGTCACGTAGCAGAGCATGGCCGTGCCGTAGCGGGCGATCTCGGTGGCGCCGATGGCGGACGTGATGTGGTCGTAGCCCGGGGCTATGTCGGTGACCAGGGGCCCGAGGGTGTAGAACGGGGCTCCCTTGCACAGCTCCTGCTGGCGTTCCACGTTTTCCCGGACCAGGTGGAACGGGACGTGGCCCGGCCCTTCCACCATGACCTGGACGTCGAATTCCCAGGCGCGCTGGGTCAGCTCGGCCAGGGTGTCGAGTTCGGCGAACTGGGCGGCGTCGTTGGCGTCCGCCGTCGCGCCGGGCCGCAGGCCGTCTCCCAGCGAGAAGGCGACGTCGTACTTTGCGAAGATCTCGCACAGTTCGTCGAAGTGCGTGTAGAGGAAGTTTTCCTGGTGGTGGGCGAGGCACCAGCCGGCCATGATGGCGCCGCCGCGGGACACGATTCCGGTGACCCGCTTGACTGTGAGGGGAACGTAGCGCAGCAGCACGCCGGCGTGGATGGTCATGTAGTCCACACCCTGCTCGCACTGCTCGATGACGGTGTCCCGGAAGATCTCCCACGTCAGTGCGTTGGCTTCGCCGTTGACCTTTTCCAGTGCCTGGTAGATGGGCACGGTGCCGATCGGCACGGGGGAGTTGCGGATCAGCCATTCCCGCGTGGTGTGGATGTCATCCCCGGTGGAGAGGTCCATGACGGTGTCGGCGCCCCACTGGGTGGCCCACTGGAGCTTGTCCACCTCTTCGGCAATGGAGCTGGTCACGGCCGAGTTGCCGATGTTGGCGTTGATCTTCACCAGGAAGGCCTTGCCGATGATCATCGGCTCCGATTCCGGGTGGTTGATGTTGTTCGGGATGATGGCGCGCCCGGCCGCCACTTCGCTGCGCACCAGTTCAACATCGCAGTTCTCCCGCAGGGCGACGAAGCGCATCTCCGGAGTCACCACGCCCTGCCGGGCGTAGTGCATCTGCGTCACCGTCTTACCGCCGACGGCGCGGCGGGGCACCGGCTGCGCTCCCTTCCACTCCGCGGAAGCTGCGCCGCGGCGCACGGCTGACCGGCCGTCGTCGAGCAGGTTCCGCTCCCGGCCGCCGTACGGCTCCGTATCCCCGCGGGCCTCAATCCACTCCGCGCGGAACGGCGCCAGGCCCACCACCGGGTCGCTGCCGGGTCCGGCCGTCCGGTAGACGCGCAGCGGCTCGTTCTGTTCCCCGTTGGGTGAGGGCTCCAGGGCGATCTCCGTTACCGGAACCCGCAGGCCGTCCCCCTCCAGGTAGGCCAGGGAATGGGACTTCAGCGACTGGGTGGTCGCCTGGCCGGTTTCAGCTTCGGCTGCCTCATTTTGGGCAGGGATCAGCTGTGTTTTCTGGGTGTTCATTTACTGCTCACTTCCTTCGCCGGCATTACCCGGACAGGTTCAACGGTCGCAGGCTGCGCTAGCCCGATCTCAGCCCCTGCAGGGGCACCCGTGTGGTCGTAGACGAAGCTACCACAGGGCAGCGGGCCGCCGCCCATCCATGCCCGGTGTGACTGCAGGTGTGACAGGGCGTGCGGCCACGGGCGGGACGGCGCCCCTGGCCAGGGCCGGCCGGCGGATTAGGCTGGAGTCATGGCGCGCATCATTGAATTCAGCGGAACCGTGCTTACCGGCCCGGACCGGGAGCGGCACGGACTCTGGGCCGTGGACGGCTGGCTGACCTTCCAGCGGCCGACTGAAAGTCCGGACGTTGTGCTGGACGGCTGGGTACTGCCGGGTTTCGTGGACGCGCACTGCCACATCGGGCTGGGCCCCGGCGGCGCCGTGGACGACGACGTGGCGCACGGCCAGGCGATGACGGACCGGAATGCCGGGACGCTGCTGGTCCGGGACGCGGGCGCAGCCAGCGACACCCGGTGGCTGCAGCAATCGCCGGATGCGCCGAGGATCATCAGGGCCGGGCGGCACATCGCCAGGACACGGCGCTACCTGCGGAACTTCGCCGTCGAGGTCGAACCGGAGGATCTGGTGGAGGCGGTCCGGAAGCAGGCGCGTGCCGGGGACGGCTGGGTCAAGCTGGTGGGGGACTGGATCGACCGCGACGCCGGCGACCTCGCGCCGTCGTTTCCGGCCGCGGCGGTACGGGACGCCGTCAGCGCCGCCCACGATGAAGGCGCCAGGGTCACTGCGCACTGCTTCGGAGAAGACACCCTGGATGACATGCTCGACGCCGGAATCGACTGCGTCGAACACGCCACAGGGCTATTGCCGCGGCACATTCCCCGCTTCGTGGAACAGCAGGTGCCGATCGTTCCGACGCTCATCAACATCGCCACGTTTCCGGACATCGCCGACCAAGCCGAAGCCAAGTTCCCGCGCTATGCGGCCCACATGCGCGGGCTGTGGGAGCGCCGGAATGAGCGCGTCCTGGAAGCCTACGAGGCCACGGTGCGGGTTTTCGCCGGAACGGACGCGGGCAGTGTGATCCGGCACGGCCGGATCGCCGACGAGATTCTGGCACTCCACGCAGCCGGCCTTCCGGCGGCTGCAGCCCTGGACGCCGCCTGCTGGGGCGCCCGCCGGTGGCTGGGGGCCGACGGCCTGGCCGAGGGGGCCAGCGCCGACGTGGTCCTGTGCTCGGAGGATCCCCGCGCGGATCCGGAAACGATCCGCGATCTGAAAGGCGTGGTTCTGCGGGGGAAGATCGTCCGTTAGGAATAAATTGAAGCTTCAAGTAATTTAGAGATGTAGGGACCACCGAAATCCGGTGGCCGGGGAGTCAGGGAGCACTCAATGACAACAGCATCCAGCAACCAGGATCTTCTTCCTGCCGATCTCACCATGGGCACCGTCATGCTCAAGGTGGGGGACATGAGCCTCATGACCGACTACTACCAGCGGGCCCTCGGCCTCGACGTCGTGGCAGAGCAGGACGGCGGCCTCTACCTCGGGCGGCTGCAGACGCCGCTGGTCCACCTGGCCCCCGCGCCCGGACTGAACGTCCCCGGCCGGGGTGAAGCGGGCCTCTTCCACACCGCCCTCCTCTTCGACAGCCAGGCGGCACTGGCGGCCACGGTGGCCAGCGCAGCCCAGTATGAGCCGCAGTCCTTCACGGGCAGCGCCGACCACCTCGTGAGCGAGGCGTTCTACTTCAGCGACCCCGAGGGTAACGGCATTGAGCTCTACTGGGACCGCCCCCGCGACGCCTGGGCCTGGGACGGCACAAACGTCGTCATGGACAGTCTGGCGCTGCCGCCGCAGCGGTACCTGCAGGAGCACCTGACCCAGGAGTCCGTGGATGGCCAGCGCGGCACGGAGGCCGGAGTCGGACACGTGCACCTCCAGGTCGGCGACGTCCAGTCGGCCCACGACTTCTACGTCGGGACGCTCGGGTTCGAAAAGACGGCCGGCTGGCACGGCCAGGCGCTCTTCGTTTCGGCCGGCGGCTACCACCACCACATGGCCATGAATGTCTGGAACAGCCGGGGCGCCGGCCCGCGCCGCGACACCCTGGGCCTGGGTGAGGTCCTGATTGAAGTCCCGTCCGGTGACGACGTCGGAGCCCTCGCGGATCGGCTCAAGGTTGCCGGCGTCGCTTCGCACCACACGGGCGCCGAGCTTCGCTTCGAAGACCCTTGGCGCAACCAGATCCGCGTAGCCGTCCGCTAGGTCCTTCCGGCAGGGCACGTGCGCCGTGGGTTAGGCTAAATTCAAACAGCCCGGGGCGGTCTCCGCCGCCGCCAAGGGCACACGCCGTCGACGGAACGAGGACGAATTCCATGGGCTTCACCGAAATATTTGTCGCCACCCACAAGGAAGCCCTCAAGCGCGCCGAAGATCTTGACGGCGGGGGCGCCGCTGCCGGGGCGGGCGTCCGCATTCCCGGCATCAGCGACTTTGAAATCGAGCAGCTCGGGGACCTCGCCGGCACTGCCGTGCACGCGGCCGGGGCCGATTATGAACTGGCCATGGTGGACGTCGCCAGCGACTCCCTGCTCGGCGTGCCGCCGGCCATGGTCCGGGCGCTCGCTGAATTGCTGAGTTACGAGTCCGAAGGCGAGGGCGACGTCCTGGACGACGTCGCCGAGCGGTGGGCGGCCGAGGACGACATGCCCTTCGGCCCCGAGGAAGCCCGGAAGTATGTCCAGCAGCTGGCGGAGCTCGCCGGCAGCGTCGACGAGGGCAGCAGGACCGGCCTCTACGTCTGGTCCTCCTGACGGCGGCGCCGCGCCGGCCCGTTCGGCGTGGCTCCCGTTGCGGACCCCGGGTCACGGCGCGAATGCGGCCCGGAACCGCGAAAACACGGTCTCCGCGCATGTCAAGTCGAAATAACGCGGCCGATCTGGCACAATAAACAGGTACTCGATCTGCGTGGCCCCTCTCTCCGCGTCTGGATCTTGTCCTTATGAACCCCCTAGTACGGCCCGCCCCACGGGTGCAGAACGCCGGGCTCGACCCCGTTTCAGAAACAGGAGTGACCACAAAAGTGGCCGTAAAGATTCGCCTTAAGCGCTTCGGTAAGATGCGCGCACCGTACTACCGCATCGTCGTCATGGACGCACGCTCCAAGCGTGATGGCCGTGCCATCGAAGAGATCGGCAAGTACCACCCCACCGAAGAGCCCTCATACATCGAGGTCGACACGGACCGTGCCCAGTACTGGCTCAGCGTCGGCGCACAGCCGTCCGAGCAGGTTGCCGCGATCCTCAAGGTCACCGGCGACTGGCAGAAGTTCAAGGGTCTCCCGGGCCAGGAAGGCACCTTGAAGACCAAGGTTGCCAAGGAAGCCTTCGTTGCCCCGGAAAAGGGTTCCGTGATCATCCCGGAAGCCATCACGAAGAAGGCCAAGGCAGAAGCTCCCGCCGAGGCTGAAGCAGAGACCACCGAGGCTGAGTAAGTTGCTGGCAGAAGCGCTCGAACACCTTGTCCGCGGAATCGTTGACTCCCCTGAGGATGTCAAGGTCAGCGCCAAGAACAACCGCCGCGGGGATACCCTCGAGGTGCGCGTTCACCAGGATGACCTTGGACGGGTAATCGGACGCCAGGGCCGCACCGCCCGCGCGCTGCGCACGGTAGTGGCGGCACTGGCAGATGGCGAGCAGGTCAGGGTCGACGTCGTCGACACCGACCGCCGCCGGTAACGCGCCTGCAACACTTGTCTTGAGTCCGGCCCCTTCACCAGCTAACGGTGAAGGGGCCGGACTGCTTTCACGGACAACCCCCAAATTTTCACGACGCATTCCGGAACAGAGGAACACATGCAGCTTCAGGTGGCACGAATCGGCAAGCCCCATGGAATCCGCGGTGAGGTGACCGTCCAGGTACTTACCGACGCGCCCGGCGACCGGTTCGTCCCCGGCACCGAGTTTGTGGTCGAACCCGCCTCGGCCGGGCCGCTCACTGTTCTCAGTGCCCGCTGGAACAAGGACATCCTCCTGCTGGCGTTCGAGGAAATCGAAACCCGGAACGAGGCTGAAACCCTCCGCGGCGCCAAGCTGTTCATCGAGACCGAGGAGCTTGAGGACAACGACGACGAAGGCTGGTACGAGCACGAACTCGTGGGCCTCGAAGCGAAGGTCGGCTCGCAGGTGGTGGGCAAGGTCTCGGGCCTGCACACCATGCCGGTGCAGGACCTGCTCGTGGTCACGACACCTGACGGCAAGGAGATCCTGATTCCCTTCGTCGAGCAGATCGTCCCCGAGGTGAACGTCGCGGAAGGCTATGTCCTGGTGACGCCGCCCGCCGGCCTTTTCGAGATCAACGCCGAGGACGCCGGAGCCGGCGAGGCAGGGGACTCCGACGCCGGAGATGCCGAGCCGGGGGCCAAAGCCTAGATGAGAATCGACGTCGTCAGTATCTTTCCCGAGTACCTGGCACCGCTGGAACTCTCGCTGATCGGCAAGGCCAGGCAGGACGGCCTGCTGGACCTCAACGTCCACGATCTCCGCTCCTTCACGACCGACCGCCACCGCACCGTGGACGACACCCCCTATGGCGGCGGCGCCGGTATGGTCATGAAGGCCGAGCCGTGGGCCCAGGCCCTGGCTTCGGTGGCCGCGGCGCAGCCGGCCGACGCCGGCGGCAAGCCGGTGCTCATCGTGCCGTCCCCGGCAGGGGAGCGCTTCAACCAGGCGCTGGCCTACGAGCTCGCGGAAGAGGATCAGCTGGTTTTCGCCTGCGGCCGGTATGAAGGCATCGACGAACGCGTCATCGAATGGGCGGAGGAGCACTTCACCGTGCGCCCGGTCAGCCTCGGTGATTACGTCCTCAACGGCGGCGAGGTCGCCGTCCTGGCCATGGTGGAGGCCATCGGCAGGCTGTTGCCCGGTGTGGTGGGCAACCCGGAGTCCCTCGTGGAGGAATCGCACTCGGACGGCCTGCTCGAGTACCCCGTCTACACCAAGCCATCGCTCTGGCGTGACCGGGAGGTGCCGGCGGTCCTGCTCAGCGGAAACCACGGCAAGATTGCCCAGTGGCGCCGGCACGAGCAGTACCGCCGGACGGCGGAACGCCGGCCTGACCTGCTGGAGACTTTCGACGCCGGAAGTCTTCCCCGCGCGGACCGGACGGCCCTCGCGGACCTGGGGTACGACGTCGTCGACGGCCGCCTCAAGCGCCGGCCGGACTCCGGAAGCGCCGCGTCCGCCTGACCGTCCGCCGCGATTGGCTGAAGACCGCCGAGTGTGGCAAAATTAGTCCTTGTGTCTGCTGGGTCCGCACCTGCCACAGGGGGAGCGCAACCAACAGCAAGGCAACCCGGTACCGCCAATCAGTGGCGGAACCGGACCACAACACTTTCGGCGGCAATTCCCGGGCCTAAATCCGGGCTTGGTGCCGTGACCCAAAGTGAATGACCTGTGGCGTTCACCAGGAGTGGATCAATGCATATCCTCGATTCCGTAGATGCAGCCTCGCTGCGCACCGATGTTCCCGAGTTCCGCGCGGGTGACACCCTCAAGGTTCACGTGAACATCATCGAAGGCAAGAACTCCCGTGTCCAGGTATTCCAGGGCTTCGTCCTGGGCCGCCAGGGTGACGGCATCCGCGAAACCTTCACCGTCCGCAAGGTTTCCTTCGGCGTCGGCGTTGAGCGTACCTTCCCGGTGCACTCCCCGATCATCGACAAGATCGAGCTCGTCACCAAGGGTGACGTGCGCCGCGCCAAGCTTTACTACATGCGTGCACTGCGCGGTAAGGCTGCGAAGATCAAGGAAAAGCGCGACTTCAGCACCGCCAAGTAAGTCCCTCCGGACTTCACGGCGGGTCCCACCCGTATCCGGCCAGCGCCGGAGCCATCCGCAACAGCGCCACAGGATACGGACCATGGACCACACGAAACGCCAGCCAGGGAAACCGGGCTGGCGTTTCGCGTTGGTGGCCCTTGCGCTGGCCGTGATCGTCAGCGGGCTGGTCCGCTCGCTGTGGCTGGACGTGTACTACATACCGTCGGCCTCCATGGAACCGCTGTTCGACACCGGCGACCGGATCCTGGTGTCCCGCACCGACTTACAGTCGGAGCCCATCCGGCGCGGCGACGTCGTCGTCTTCGATGGCAGGGGCTCGTTTGCGCCGCTCAGCAGCGGTTCCGGCCCGCTGCAGGATGCGCTGGACACAGCAGGACACTGGCTGGGGGTCACCGGCAGTGATACTACTTACGTAAAACGGGTTATCGGCCTTCCCGGCGACCATGTGGTCTGTTGCGACGCCGGACAGCGGCTCACAGTGAACGGCCAGCCGCTTGTGGAACCCTACCTTTATGCGGGGGACAGTCCGAGCAGCCAGAAGTTCAACGTGATTGTTCCGGCAGGCCGTCTCTGGCTGCTGGGTGACCACCGCTCCGTGTCAGCCGACTCGCGCAGCCTGCTGGGTGCGCCGGGCGGCGGGATGGTACGGGAGGACAAGGTGATCGGTAGGCCGGTACAGATCATCTGGCCGCTTGATAGATTTGCGTCAGTGACGTGGGCGCCCCCGGGGGCCCCAAAAACAACGAAGGAACCGCACGAATAGCCCGCAAAAAAAAACCCCGCAACCCCCCCCCCCCCGCCCCCCGCCCCGCCCCGCCGCGGGAGGCACACGCCGCTCCGCTGACGCAGCCGACAGCCACCCCGCCCACCGCCAGGACGATGCCCGCGGCGGTGGCCCAGGCAGGCATGTTCAGGTT
>NZ_JBDLAK010000030.1:0-40009 GCF_039748055.1 Burkholderia sp. RS01 | reverse complement strand
GCGCAGCCGGTTCGTCAAGATCGTGGGGCTCCGGGTCGACCTCGGGCAGGTGGAACGGATCCTGGCCGGCCTTGGCGTGCAGGCGGCGAGCGCCGGCACCGACCAGGGCGTGGGGGGGGGGGGGGGGGGGGGGGCCCCGCCCCCCCCCCCCCCCCCCCCACTCCCGCATTACATCCGCGGCAGCCCTCGACAACGTATCGGAGATCCAATGACGAATCCTGTATCCAGACGCAATATCCTTCGGCTCGGAGCCACCGCAGCGGCGCTCCCGTGGCTCCCCTCGCTGGCGACCGCAGCTACGGCAGCCGCCGCCCAGGAGCCCCTGTCAACCACCGGCAGTGTTGCCGCCGCGCTTACCCTTCGCCCCTTCAAACTTTCGGACGTCACGCTGGGTCCCGGAGTGTTCGCCCGGAAACGGGACTTGATCCTCAACTTCGCCCGCGGCTACGACGAACGCCGCTACATCAATGTCTTTCGGGCCAACGCCGGCCTCCGGACGATAGCGGGCGTAACGCCCCTGCCGGCCGGCGGATGGGAAGGCCTCGACGGCGAAGCAAACGGTAACCTCAGGGGCCATTTCACCGGGCACCACATGTCCATGCTGGCCCAGGCCTATGCCAGCACAGGGGAGGAGGTGTTCGGGAGGAAGCTGCAGAACCTGGTGTCCTCGCTCCACGAATGCCGGCAGGCGCTGGCCCAGGAACCCGCGGTCCAAACTACTGCCGGGCACTTCGCCGGGGCCGTCGTCGACCTGGTCCGGGGGTCCTACATGTATGGGCAGCTTCCCGCCGGTTCGGCCGACGGGCTGGCCAGCATGACATTCGCCGCGTGGGTCCGTCCTACAGCTGCCGCCAACTGGACCCGCATTTTCGACTTCGGAAATGACACCAGGACATATGCGTTCCTGGCACAGCGCGACGGCAGCGGGCTTCCCCGGTTCGCCATTACGCGAAACTTCGCCGGCGGCGAGCAGACGATCGTGGGATCGGCCCCTTTGCCGGTCAACGAATGGAGCCATGTCGCGGTGACGCTCGGCGGTGGAACCGGAACCCTGTACGTCAATGGTCAGCGGGCCGGCCAAAACACGGCCATGACGCTGACCCCTGCCTCGCTGGGGAGCCTGGCGAACGCATGGCTTGGCCGGTCCCAATACAACGACCCCCTGTATGCCGGCTCCTACCAGGACGTGAACATCTGGTCGGCTGCGCTGACCGCAGCACAGATCGGAGAGCTGGCCGCGGCACGGGCGACAGCCACCTCGGCAGGCGGCGGGGACGTCGTCTCCATCGACTGCAGTGAGGCGAGCGGAGCCACGCTGGTGGACACGTCAGGCAAGAGCCGGCACGCCACCCTGCGGCGCACCTGGGGCCTGCCCAGCCACCCCGGTTTCCTCGCGGCCTACCCGGAAACGCAGTTCATCGAGCTGGAGACCCGAACCTCGCCCGACTACACCCGGGTCTGGGCCCCCTACTACACGGCCCACAAGATCCTCAAAGGCCTGCTGGATGCGTACACGGCCACGAAGGAGCCCAAAGCCCTCGACCTGGCGGTCGGCCTCTGTGACTGGATGCATTCGCGGCTCAGCAAGCTCACTCCGGCCGTTCGCCAGCGCATGTGGGGCATCTTCTCCAGCGGCGAATTCGGCGGCATCGTAGAAGCCATCCTGGAAACCCACGGGCACTCCGGCAAACCGGAGCACCTTGAACTCGCCAAATACTTCGACCTCGACTCCCTCATCGACGCGTGCGCCGCTAACAAGGACGTCCTCACAGGCCTCCATGCCAACCAGCACATCCCGATTTTCACCGGGCTGATGCTCATGTACAACAAGACCGGTGAGGAAAGATACCTCAAGTCCGCCCGCAACTTCTGGGGCATGGTCGCAGGTCCGCGCACCTACAGCATCGGCGGGACAAGCCAGACAGAATTCTGGAAGGCGCCCGGCCAGATTGCCAGCACGCTGCATGACACCGACGCCGAAACCTGCTGCGCCTACAACATGCTCAAGCTCTCCCGCGAACTGTTCTTCAAGGAGCAGAACCCCGCATACATGGACTATTACGAGCGTGCGCTCCTGAACCAGGTGCTGGGCTCGAAGCAGGACCAGGACAACGCCGAGCTGCCGCTGGCGACCTACTTCATTGGCCTTCAGCCTGGCGCCGTCCGCGACTTCACCCCGAAGAACGGGACCACATGCTGCGAAGGCACCGGCATGGAGTCCGCCACGAAGTACCAGGATTCCGTCTACTTCACCGCGGACGACAACAGCGCCCTGTATGTGAACCTCTACATGCCTTCCACCCTCAACTGGGAGGGCAGGAACCTGACAGTCACGCAGGAGACGTCGTATCCGCTCGAGCAGCGGTCAAAACTGACCATCGCCGGCAACGGCCAGTTCGAACTCCGCCTGAGGGTCCCGGCTTGGGCTGCGGCGGGCTTCACTGTCCGCGTCAACGGAACTCCGGTTGGCGGACAGGCAGCCCCTGGCACCTACCTCAACATCCCCAGGGCGTGGAAGAGCGGCGACTCGGTGGAGATCGACATGCCCTTCACCCTCCGTGCCGAAAGGGCCCTGGACGACCCGACAGTTCAGACGCTGATGTACGGTCCTGTGCATTTGGTCACCCGGGACAGCCGCACAACGCTCCTGCCGTTCAGCCTCTACGGGACTGCCAAGCTCAACGGAGACCTGGCCCCCGCCATGCAGCCGGTTCCAGGCAAGCCGCTGCACTTCACCCTGTCCGGCGTTGAACTAGCGCCCTTCCTCGAAGGAACGGCAGACGCATTCCACTCATACTTCCGGCGCCAGGAGCCGGTGGTCGTCTTAGGCGGCGTGGATTCGGGGGTGCCCAACCCTTCGCGGGCCAACAAGACCACCCTGCTCGACGACCTCTGGGACGCTGCTTCCTTCCTGAACAAGCCTGAACTGCTGAAGCGCGTGGCCCAGGTGAACAGCATGTGGATCACGGAGGGAGCGCTTACCCAGGCAGACGCCGACCGCATCTACCGATGTGCCCAGCGCGCCGCCTTCGCGCCCCCGGCCGGCGAGATCGATGACCTCCAGGGGGTCGCGGATGCAGCCCGCACCGCCGGCACCATGACGGCCGATGCGCACGCGATGCTCGGCTCCCGGCTGGACTCGGCCCGGAAAGCACTGACCGAGAAAACCACGGCGAAAGCTGTGCACTGCCTGAACCAGTACGTCGACTTTGCCGGGCGCAGCGTCGACAACCAGGCCCTTCGGGACGGCCTGGTGAGCGGCGCCCAGGCCCTCATCGTCAGGCTGACCTCCTGATTTTCCTGGCCCCCTGCTCCGGACCGCGCAGCTGCAGTTCCCCGGACCCGCACCAAGACCCGTCCGTCAACCGCGGCATCTTGCCGCCCGAACGAAAGCATCACTCATGCCCTTAATGACCCTCAGAGCCCGCACAGGACCGGCCGTCCTCACAGCGGCCGCCCTCGTGCTGGGCGGCCTCTCCGCGGGTGTCCCCGCCCAGGCTGCCATTGACGACGGCCTCGTCCTCAAATACAACCTGACCGAACCGACCGGCTCCGTTGCCGAAGACTCCTCCGGAAATGGCCGCAACGGCGTCATCAGCGGCGACGCCAGCCGCCTCGGCGATGAGGGCCTGCAGCTTGGCGGCACCAACGCCCACGTCCGCCTTCCCAACGACGTCATGCGGGGCCTCGACTCCATCACTGTTTCGACCGACGTGAAGCTCGCCACGGATCAGGCCGCCCCCTATTTCATCTGGGGACTGGGCAATACCAGCAACGGCACCGGCAACGGCTATCTGTTCACCACCGGCAACTCGTACCGCACCTCGATCGCGAGCGGTAACTGGTCAACGGAGCAGACAGCCAATGCCGGGCGGGACCTGGCACGCGGGGCCTGGAAGACCATCACCTACACCCTCAGTGGCGGCACCGCCGTCCTGTACGAGGACGGCGTCGAAGTTGCCCGCAAGGGCGGCGTGACCATCACCCCGGGCAGCATAGGCGGCGGAAGTACGGCAGCCAACTACCTGGGACGATCGGTCTACAGCGGAGACAAGTACCTGAAGGGGCAGGTCCGCGACTTCCGCATCTACAACCGCGCACTCTCGGCGGCCGAAGTACGCGAGCTCGGCTACGTCTCCCCGGAAGAGCGGGTGGCCCTCGATCTCCAGAATCTGTCGCTCGGAGACACCAGCGCCGTCACCGCCGGCCTGAACCTGCCCCGCACCGGACCCAACGGCTCGGCCTACACCTGGACGTCCTCGAACGAGGGCATCGTCTCGTCCACGGGCGCCGTGACGCGCCCGGCCTACGGAACAGGAAATACGGCCGTGACTTTGACGGCCAGTGCCACGTCCGGGGCGGCCACAGCTTCCAAGGCGTTCACCGTGACGGTCCTCGAAGACATCAGCGGCGAGCAGAAAGTCAGCGAGGCCGCAGCCGCCCTGGAGGTGTGGGACGCCGAGGGAATCCGCGGCAACATCACCCTGCCCGCAAAGGGCCTACACGGGACCGACGTGGTGTGGAAATCGAGCGACGAATCCGCCATCACCGCCACCGGCGAGGTCACCCGGCCTGCCTACGGCGGCAAGCCGGTCAAGCTCAACCTCCACGCGTTCGTCAGCTACGGCAAGACCAAGACGAAGAGGACTTTCCGCGCCACCGTCCTTCCGTTGCCCAAGACCGAGGCCAAAGAGGGCTACGCCTTCGCGTACTTCACCGGCAACGACATCGCCGGGGAAAACATTTTCATGGCCGCCAGCCGGGGCAATGACGCGCTCAAATGGGACGAACTCAACGGCGGAAAGGCAGTGGTGAAATCCAGCCTTGGCACCAAGGGCCTGCGCGATCCCTTTGTCATCCGCTCTCCCGAAGGCGACAAGTTCTACATGATCGCCACCGACCTCTCCATTGGCAGCGGGACCTCGTGGGACGCCTCCCAGCGCCAAGGCAGCCAGTACCTGGAGGTCTGGGAGTCAACGGACCTTGTGAACTGGTCCGGGCAGCGGCACGTGAAAGTCTCTCCGGACACGGCAGGGAACACGTGGGCGCCGGAAGCACACTACGACGAGAAAATCGGGGCGTACGTCGTCTACTGGGCGTCCAAGATCTACGCCGACAACGACCCGAACCACTCCGGCGGCACGCACAACAAGATGATGTACTCCACCACGCGCGACTTCCGGACCTTCAGCGAAGCCAAGGTCTGGAACGACCCGGGTGATTCGGTCATCGACTCCACAGTTATCAAGGAGGGCGACACCTACTACCGCTTCACCAAGGACGAAGCCCGCGTCTCCGGCTGCCTCGACATCATGCAGGAAAAGTCCACGGACCTGCTGGCTGTCGACCTGCCGGCCACGAACCCGCGCAATTGGTCCCTGATGGCCAACTGCATCGGCAAGAACGCCGGGACCGGCGGCGTAGAGGGGCCGACCGTCTTCAAATCAAACACCGAGGAGAAGTATTACCTCTTCGTGGATGAGTTCGGCGGGCGCGGCTACATCCCGCTGGAAAGCACCAGTCTCGAAAACCCCGACTGGAAGCTCGCGAGCAACTACGAACTGCCTCGCGCACCGCGCCACGGCACCGTCCTGCCCGTCACCAAGACGGAGCTGGAGCGCCTCCACAGCCAGCTCGGCTAAGGCGCCGCAGCGAAATATCGCCCGTCAAACTTGCTCTGACGCCTGGAAGGCAGGGGCTCCGCCAGATTGGCGGGGCCCCTGCCCTATGGCGGAGCGTGCCGAGGGAGGCGGCAGCGTCCCCTGGGACGCCCCAAATTGGTCGCTGCCGATGCTTGACGCGCAGATATGTTAGCGTTCACAATCTAAGAGAATCTTTTACGTTTTCGATACCGGGCACAGGGGCCAGCACCTCCCGGATGGAGGTTTTAGCATGCAATCTAGTGATGACACCGGGTTCAACCCCGGCGGCGAAAACTATGTCATCGGGGTGGACTACGGCACCCTGTCGGGCCGGGCCGTGGTGGTCCGGGTAAGGGACGGCAAGGAACTCGGCAGCGGGGTGTTCGACTACCCCCACGCGGTGGTCACCGAGGCGCTTCCGGCGGATGTGGCGGACGACGGCGTCACACGCCTTCCCGGCGAATGGGCACTTCAGGTGCCGAACGACTACCGGGAGGTGCTCCGGCACGCTGTGCCGGCGGCGATCGCGGACGCGGGCATCGACCCCTCCGCAGTGGTCGGCATCGCCACGGACTTCACCGCATGCACCATGGTGCCGGTGAAGTCTGACGGCACCCCGCTGAATGAACTGCCGGGCTTCGCCAGCCGGCCGCACGCGTACGTCAAGCTCTGGCGCCATCACGCCGCGCAGGGGCAGGCGGACCGGATCAACGCCCTGGCCGCCGAGCTGGGCGAGACCTGGCTGCCGCGCTACGGCGGGTTGATCTCCTCCGAGTGGGAGTTCGCCAAGGGGCTGCAGCTGCTGGAGGAGGATCCGGAAGCGTACGCGGAGATGGACCACTGGGTGGAGGCCGCGGACTGGATTGTCTGGCAGCTGTGCGGCAATTATGTCCGCAACGCCTGCACGGCCGGGTACAAGGGCATCTACCAGGACGGGAAGTATCCGTCCGAGGATTTCCTGGCCGCGCTGAACCCGCAGTTCAAGGACTTTGTTAGCGCTAAACTGGAGCACACCATCGGCCGGCTCGGCGACGCTGCGGGGTTCCTGACCGCCGAGGCCGCTGCCTGGACCGGACTGCCGGAGGGCATCGCCGTGGCCGTCGGCAACGTCGATGCCCACGTCACCGCCCCGGCGGCCAAGGCCGTGGAGCCGGGCCAGCTGGTGGCCATCATGGGCACCTCGACCTGCCACGTCATGAACGGTGCGGAACTGCGCGAGGTGCCAGGCATGTGCGGGGTGGTCGACGGCGGCATCGTCGACGGACTCTGGGGCTACGAGGCAGGCCAGTCCGGCGTGGGGGACATCTTCGGCTGGTTCACCAAATACGGTGTTCCGCCGGAGTACCACGAGGCCGCGGCCGCTGCCGGCCTGGGCATCCACGAGTACCTCACCGGGCTGGCTTCCGGGCAGGCGATCGGCGAGCACGGCCTGATCGCCCTGGACTGGCACTCGGGCAACCGCTCGGTCCTGGTGGACCACGAACTGACCGGCGTGGTGATGGGCCAGACGCTGGCCACCCGGCCAGAGGACACCTACCGCGCGCTCCTGGAGGCCACGGCCTTCGGCACCCGCACCATCGTGGACGCCTTCCGCGACTCGGGGGTGCCGGTGAAGGAGTTCATCGTGGCCGGCGGGCTGCTGAAGAACAAACTCCTGATGCAGATCTACGCGGACGTCACCGGGCTGCAGCTCTCCACCATCGGCTCCACCCAGGGGCCGGCGCTGGGCTCGGCGATCCACGCCGCCGTCGCCGCCGGCAGGTACGCGGACATCCGGGCGGCCGCGGCGGCCATGGGCTCAGCCCCCGGAGCCGTATACACCCCGATCCCGGAAAACGTCGCCGCGTACGAGGAACTCTTCCGCGAATACCGCACCCTGCACGACTACTTCGGCCGCGGAACCAACGACGTCATGCACCGGCTCAAGGCCATCCAGCGTCACGCGGCAAAGTCCCTGCTCGCAGAAGGGGTCTCCGCATGAGCGCCCTCCTGGACACCATTGCCCGGATCCGGGCCGAGGTCTGCGCCCTGCACGCCGAGCTGACCCGCTACGAACTGGTGGTCTGGACCTCCGGGAACGTCTCCGCCCGTGTCCCGGGCCACGATCTGATGGTGATCAAGCCGTCCGGAGTCTCGTACGCGGACCTCACGCCGGAGACCATGGTGGTCACCGACCTCCACGGCGTCCCCGCGGACGGCGAGTGGGGCAACCCGGCCCTGACGCCGTCGTCGGACACCGCAGCGCACGCCTACGTCTACCGGCACATGCCCGACGTGGGCGGAGTGGTCCACACCCACTCCACTTACGCGACGGCGTGGGCCGCGCGGGGGGAGGCCATCCCGTGCGTGCTGACCATGATGGGCGACGAGTTCGGCGGCACCATCCCGGTGGGCCCGTTCGCGCTGATCGGTGACGACTCGATCGGCCGCGGGATCGTCGAAACCCTGCAGGCCTCCCACTCGCCGGCGGTCCTGATGCAGAACCACGGACCGTTCACCATCGGCAAGGATGCCCGCTCCGCGGTCAAGGCCGCCGTGATGTGCGAGGAAGTGGCCCGCACCGTCCACATCGCCCGGCAGCTGGGCGAGCCGCTGCCGATCGACCCGGGCCAGATCGAGTACCTCTACGACCGCTACCAGAACGTCTACGGCCGCTAAACCCCTCCCGGCCGCCAAACCCAATAACCCGGCGGCCGGGTCCCGCAGCATTCCCTTTCACCTCAGTCCTTTCCAGGAGAACCACCATGCCCCACGCCAACAACACCTCCCTTGAGCACTACGAGGTCTGGTTCCTCACCGGCAGCCAGCACCTTTACGGCGAGGATGTCCTGAAGCAGGTCGCCGCGCAGTCCCAGGAGATCGCCGCCGCCCTCAACGCCTCCTCCGACGTTCCCGTCAAGCTCGTCTGGAAGCCCGTGCTGACCGACTCGGACGCCATCCGCCGCACGGCGCTCGAGGCGAACTCGGACGATGCCGTGATCGGCGTGACCGCCTGGATGCACACCTTCTCCCCGGCGAAGATGTGGATCCAGGGCCTGGACCTGCTCCGGAAGCCGCTGCTGCACCTGCACACCCAGGCCAACGTCGAGCTGCCCTGGGCGGACATCGACTTCGACTTCATGAACCTGAACCAGGCCGCCCACGGCGACCGCGAATTCGGCTACATCCAGTCCCGCCTCGGCATCCCGCGCAAGACCGTGGTGGGGCACGCCTCCAACCCCGAGGTCGCCCGCCAGGTCGGCGCCTGGCAGCGCGCCTCCGCAGGCTGGGCCGCCGTCCGGACCCTGAAGCTGACCCGCTTCGGGGACAACATGCGCAACGTCGCCGTCACCGAAGGCGACAAGACCGAGGCCGAGCTCCGTTTCGGCGTCTCGGTGAACACCTGGTCCGTGAACGAGCTCGCCGACGCCGTGCACGTCGCCGCAGAGTCCGACGTCGACGCCCTCGTCGCGGAGTACGAGCGCCTCTACGAGGTGGTCCCGGAGCTGAAGGCCGGCGGCGCCCGGCACGAGTCGCTGCGCTACAGCGCGCGGATCGAACTCGGCCTGCGCAGCTTCCTCGAGGCCAACGGCTCCGCCGCGTTCACCACGTCCTTCGAGGACCTGGGCGAACTGCGGCAGCTGCCCGGCATGGCGGTCCAGCGGCTCATGGCCGACGGCTACGGCTTCGGCGCCGAGGGCGACTGGAAGACCGCCATCCTGGTCCGTGCCGCGAAGGTCATGGGCGCCGGCCTGCCCGGCGGCGCCTCCCTCATGGAGGACTACACGTACCACCTCACGCCCGGCCAGGAAAAGATCCTCGGCGCCCATATGCTCGAGGTCTGCCCCTCCCTGACCGCCACGAAGCCGCGGGTCGAGATCCACCCGCTCGGCATCGGCGGCAAGGAAGATCCCGTCCGGATGGTCTTTGACACCGACGCCGGCCCCGGTGTCGTCGTGGCTCTGTCCGACATGCGGGACCGGTTCCGGCTCGTGGCCAACGCCGTGGACGTCGTGGACCTGGACGAACCGCTGCCCAACCTGCCCGTCGCCCGCGCCCTCTGGTCCCCGAAGCCGGACTTCGCCACCTCCGCGGCGGCGTGGCTCACCGCCGGTGCCGCCCACCACACCGTCCTCTCCACGCAGGTGGGCATGGAGGTGTTCGAGGACTTCGCTGAAATCGCCCAGACCGAGCTGCTCACCATCGACGACGGCACCACCATCAAGCAGTTCAAGAAGGAATTGAACTGGAACGCCGCCTATTACAAGCTGGCCGGCGGCCTGTAGCGGCATTGGGTTCCGGGGCGGCCCGGTTCGCGCTCACCCCGTCTGGGAAGCGCGCGAAACGAGCTGGACCTTCGCTTCGTGGGTTTCCGTTCCCCGGCGGAATTCGACGGTCACGGTCTGTCCCGGGCTCCTGCTCCGCAAGGCGGCGAGCAGGTCCTCGGGCGCGGCCAGCTCTTCGCCGTCGAGCTTCACGAGGACATCGCCGGACCGGATGCCGGCCTTCGCGGCCGGTCCACCGTCCGGGACCGCGAGGGCCAGGGCGCCGCGCGTGTCCGGCAGGCCCAGGCGCTCGGCGATCTGCGGGGTGATATCACCCAGCGTCGGGCCTATGAAGGCGTGATCCGCGGTGACGTCCTCGCGGAGCTGATCCGCCACTTTGACGGCGGTGGCGGCGGGGATGGCAAACCCAAGCGCTACAGCTCCGGACTGCGGCGGGATGTAGGCCTCACTGATTCCAACCACCTCGCCCCTGCCGTTCACCAGCGCGCCGCCGGAGTTTCCGGGGCTGATTGCGGCGTCGGTCTGGATCAGGTCCACCAGGGACTGGCTGCTGGCGGCGGACCCGGGGATTTCGCGGTGGAGGCCGGAGATGATGCCCGCCGTCGCCGTGTTTTCGAATCCCAGCGGGGAACCGATCACGACGGCGAGTTCGCCGATCCGGGCAGTTCGGACTGGAATTTGGCCACCGGAAGGCCGGTGCGCTTCGCCTCCACGAGGGCGAGGTCGGAAACGGCATCGGTGGCCCGCACGATGCCGGCCACGCGGCGGCCGTCGGCGAAGGCCACTTCAACGTCCGTGCGTCCCCGCACCACGTGTTCGTTGGTCAGGATCAGCCCCTCCGCCGAATAGACCACGCCGCTCCGAGAATGCGGAGCGCGCGGCACACGAGATGAGGGGTCGCTGGCCGGGGGGTTCATTGGACTTCCTCTCATTGCCGGGCGAGCGGGGGGAGCTGTCCTGGAAGCTGATTAAAAATTAACCCCGGATGGACTCGGGTGGCCAGAGGCCTTGACGGACGCGGCCGTCAGCGGTCAGACTGGTTTCTATAACGTTGTAGAAAAGGGAAAGAGGACGCACCGATGAGCACTCCAGCCGCCAATTCCGCGAAAATCACCATTGATCCCACCTTCGCCGTGGGGCCGGTGAGGCGCAGGACGTTCGGCGCCTTCGTCGAGCACCTGGGCCGCTGCGTCTACACGGGCATCTTCGAGCCTGAGCACCCGATGGCGGACGCGGACGGCTTCCGGGCTGACGTCCTGGAACTGACGCGGGAACTGGGCGTCTCCACTGTCCGCTACCCGGGCGGGAACTTCGTGTCAGGCTACCGCTGGGAGGACGGCGTCGGCCCTGCGGAAGAGCGCCCCGCGCGGCTCGATCTCGCCTGGCACTCCACGGACCCCAACCTCGTGGGCGTGGACGAGTTCGCCAAATGGTCGGTCAAGGCCGGGGTGGAGCCCATGATGGCCGTGAACCTTGGCACGCGAGGCACGCAGGAAGCCGTGGACCTGCTGGAATACTGCAACATCGACGGCGGCACGGCGTTCTCGGACCGGCGCAGGGCCAACGGCGCCGAGCAGGGGTATGGCATCAGGATGTGGTGCCTGGGCAACGAGATGGACGGGCCCTGGCAGATCGGCCACAAGAACGCCCTGGAGTACGGCCGCGTGGCTGCGGACGCGGCGCGGGCCATGCGCATGGTTGACCCGGACCTCGAACTCGTGGCCTGCGGAAGCTCCGCGCCCGGCATGGACACCTTCGGTGAATGGGAGCGGGTGGTGCTGACCGAAACGTACGAGCTCGTGGACCTGGTCTCCGCGCACCAGTACTTCGAAGACCTCGGCGATCTTCAGGAACACCTCTCGGCCGGGCACCGGATGGACTCCTTCATCCGCGACATCATTTCCCACATCGACCATGTGAAGTCGGTGAAGAAGACCGCGAAGCAGGTCAACATCTCCTTTGACGAGTGGAACGTCTGGCACGCCGGCCGCGACGAATCCAAAGTTCCTTCAGGCAAGGACTGGCCCGTCGCCCCCGCCTTGCTCGAGGACCGCTATTCGGTGGCGGACGCCGTCGTCGTCGGCGACCTGCTGGTCACCCTGCTGCGCCACACCGACCGTGTCCACTCGGCGAGCCTTGCCCAGCTGGTCAACGTCATCGCCCCGATCATGACGGAACCGGGCGGGCGCGCCTGGAAGCAGACCATCTTCCACCCGTTCGCCCTGACCTCCCGGTACGCGGCCGGCACCGTCCTGCAGCTTGCAGTGGAGTCCCCCTGGCTGAGCGGCGGCAAAACCGAGGATTTTGCCGCGCTCTCCGCCGTGGCGACGTTCGATGCCGAGGCCGGGGAGGCCGTGGTTTTCGCGGTCAACCGATCAGCCGCTGAGGCGTTGTCGCTCGACGCCGCCGTGGCCGGGCTCGGCAACAACGTGCGGCTGATCGAGGCCGTCACCTTCGCCAACAAGGACCCGTACTGGCACGCGACGGCCGATGACTCCACGTCAGTGCTGCCCGCGGAGAACGTGAGTGTGAAGCTCGACGGCGGCCGCCTCACCGCCGTTCTCCCGGCCGTTTCGTGGACGATGATCCGCCTGGCCGTGGAGTCCTGACCTCCGCCGGCTGGTTGGGACCCGGGCGTTTGGGACCTGCGGCTGGCTGTGCAGCTAGCTCGCCGGGTCGTACCCGAACTCGCGGAGCTCTTGCGAGCAACGGCACGCCACCGCGATCTTCCTCGCCCACTCGACCGCGTCCTCGCGCGTCGGCAGTTCCAGCACGGTGAACCCGCCCTTGAGTTCGGAGCCCGGATAGATCTCGGGGCTGACCGACCCGTCGGCGGAGACCATCACGGGGTCGACGTCCTCCTCGATCCCGCCGCCGAATACGTAGACGCCGGCAGCTTTCGCCTCCTGGATCACAGCGTGGGATTCGGCGAAGACGATCGGGAACTCCTCGTCGGTGAGCACCATGGCTTCGCTCGGGAACGAGATGAGGTATTTGGTCATGTCACGATGATGCCCCGCGGGCGGGCCGGACAGCAACGGTTGTGGATAGTTGAGGGCAACGTCCTGGCGGGGTACAGCTAGCTCGCGGCGGGAAGGGTGAGGAACGGCTCCTCACGGCCCTCACCCTGTCCGGGACAGATGCTTCCAGCACCGTCCCGGGTGGCGGCCGGCGCGTCAACGTCTCCTGGGCCTGCATACTGCAGGACCCCCGCTTCCACGTTTAGCCCGTAGAGGGCCTCGAGCGCCGCGGTGTAGTCGTCCTGCCGCCCGGCCGCGGCGAGCTCCCGCGCCCGGGCGGTGGGAACATGAAGGAGCTGCCGCACGACGCGCCGGAGTGCGAACTCGACTGCTTCCGCCGTGGCAGTACAGCCGTGCTCGTTCTTCACCCGTGCAATTTCCCCGGCGAGGACCTGCTGCATGTGGCCGCGCAGGGCCACAATGGCAGGGTCCATGAGGCGGGCCTGCTGGTCCTCCTCGAACTTCACCGCCGCCTGCCGGATCAGCTCTTTGGCCTGCCGGACTACGTCCGTGTGTTCGGGCGGCGAGGCGAGCCGCACGTCCTCAAGCGAGATCAGTTCAACGCCCGGCAGCTCGCCGGCCCCCGGTTCAAAGTCCCGGCTGAGCGCGAGGTCGACGACGACGAGATCGGCCGTTGCGCCCTGCCTGAAGGCGCGGAAGTCGTCAGCGCCAAGCCGCGGTCCGCGGCCGCTGCATCCGATCACCACATCCGCGTTGAGAATCGCCGCCTGCAGATTGTCCCGGGTCAGGGCTGCGGCGCCGCGGGACGCGGCAAATGCCTCTGCCCGTCCGGACCAGGAGAACACGGAGACCCGGGTGCATTGTCCGGCGGCCAGCAGTGCCATGGTGGAACCCGCGTAGGCGCCCGTGCCGATGACCACGACCGACAGGCCGGCTAAGCCGCGGCCGGCCTGGTTCCGGCGGCCCTGATCCCCAGCAGCCTGACCCCCACCAGTCTGATCCAGGTCCGGCCGCGGCCCGATGCCGAGTCTTGCGGTTGCCAGGTCCAGGGCCACCGAGACCATGGACCGGCCGGCGTCGCCCAGCGTGGTCAGCGCGCCCACATCCCGTGCCGCGCGGGAAGCGCCCTGGAACAGCCGGACAAGCGCTCCGCTGGCGGTGCCGGATTCCTGCGCAGAAGCGAGGGACCGCCGCAGCTGCCCCGCGATCTCCCGCTCGCCTATCACCGCCGAGTCAAGGCCCGCCCCCACCGAGAACAGGTGCTCGGTCATGGCGGGACCTGTCAGTGCGTCAAAGGACTGGCTGAGTTCGTGCCGGGGAACGGCGGAACACATACTGATGACGGACAGCACGTTCTCCCGGGCTGTTTCAGGGCGGGCGCCGGGGGCGGTTTCGCAGTAGACCTCGAAGCGGTTGCAGGTTGACAGTACAACGGCGCCGGCGATGCCGGGCAGGTCCGCGATGACCGCCGACGTGATCCGCAGGGGCCCCGAGCCCAGCCGTGCCAGGAACTCCATGCCCGTTGCGCGTTCACCTGGGGCGGCCCGCACCGGCTCCGGAAACCCGGCAGCCCGGGCACCGCGATGCGAGGCGACCAGGGCAAACAGCCCCCGGTCTGTGGCGGCCCCCTCTGCGACTGCCCATGCCGCGATGGGCACCTCAGGATTCTGCGCCAATGCCTGCCCCACCTTCCGCATGATTCCCCCAGACTTTTCCCCATGGTTCCCTCAAGGTCTTGCCCCCCAGGCGGTCCCCTAGAAACTCCCCCCGGCATTCCCTAGGGGATCCGACCTGTGGGTCTCCCCCCGATATCCCCGGGGCCAGGCGCCGTTGCCCGGCCCCGGAGCGTAGAGACCTTGGAGAAAGGGTGTGGCAGGCACCTTGGGAAATTCTTGCGGGCGGGGCGGCCCGCTTTCTGCAACGATGTACCTTCTGCAACGATGTACCCAGACGAACCGCCGCGAGAAGGAGCCTTGGATGGCCGTGACCATGAACGATGTTGCCCGTGCCGCGGGAGTTTCCCTCAAGACGGTGTCCAACGTGCTCAACGACTACGAGTTCATCAGGCCGGCCACCAAGCAGAAGGTGCTGGATGCGATCGCCGAGCTGGGCTACGAGGCCAACCTGACGGCGCGGAGCCTCCGGTCCGGAAAGTCCCGGATGCTGGGCCTGGTCCTGTCGGACCTCTCCGTGCCGTACTACGCCGAGCTCGCTTCCCGGCTCATGACGGTTGCCTCAGCCCGGGGCTACCGGGTGCTCGTGGAGCAGTCTGCGGCAGGGGAGGCGAACGAACTCAGCGCACTGCAGGGTACATTCCGCCAGCTCACGGACGGGCTTCTTTTCACCCCCCTGGCGCTGGGGGCGGACGCTGTGGCCAACCGGCGCGGAAGCAAGCCGCTCGTAATGCTTGGGGAGCACATCGAAGATCCCCGGTTCGACCTCGTCACCATGAAGAATGTCGGAGCGGCGCGGGCTCTCACGGCCCACCTCCTGGCGGGCGGCCGCCGCCGGATAGCAGTGATCGGGGCGTCGGCGGAGGATTCCGCCGGCAGCCCGGGCCTGCGCCTGACCGGTTATCGGGAGGCGCTCGCCGCCGCGGGAGTGGATTTTGACCCGGCGCTTATTGTGCCGGCCGAGTGGCGCCGCGACGGCGGCGCCGCCGCCGTGGGGGAGCTGCTGGGGAGCGGAGCGGATTTTGATGCCGTCTTCGGACTCAACGACGCCTTGGCGCTCGGGGCCATGCACGAACTGCAGATCCGCGGCGTCAACGTGCCGGCGGACGTCGCCGTGGCCGGCTTTGACGACATCGACGAGGCAAGGTTCGCCTCGCCGTCGCTCACCACTGTTGCCCCGGGCATGGACGACATTGCCGAACGGTCCGTCGCGTTGCTGATCGATCGGATCGAAGGCACCCAGAAGGCGGAGCAAGGAGTGCACGTCGAAGTGGAGTTTGAGCTGAGGATCCGAGCCTCGGCGCCCTGAGCTGCTCGGCCCCCTGAAGGGTCTGAAATCTCGCGGAAACGTCCGCCGCTTACGCTGGTGGCACACCGCAGCCGCTGCATGCCGCCCGCGGTGCCCGCCGTAGAAGGGATTCCTCGAATGCATCTGCTGCCCCGCGAGCAGGAAAAGCTCATGATCGTGGTCGCCGCCGACCTCGCCCGCCGCCGCCAGGCGCGGGGGCTCAGGCTGAATTTTCCGGAGGCCGTTGCCATCATCAGCTACGAACTAATTGAGGGTGCGCGGGACGGGCGGACCGTGGCCGACCTGATGAGCTACGGCACCACCCTGCTCAGCCGCGACGACGTCATGGAAGGCGTGCCGGAAATGATCCACGACGTCCAGGTCGAGGCCACCTTCCCTGACGGCACCAAGCTCGTCACCGTCCACGATCCCATCCGCTAAGGGGCGCCATGATTCCGGGAGAGTACGTGCTGCAGGGTGAGCCTGTGGTGATCAACGCGGGCCGCGAGGCGATCGACGTCGTCGTAGTCAACACCGGTGACCGCCCCGTGCAGGTGGGTTCGCACTACCACTTCGCCGAAGCCAACCGGGCGCTCGAGTTCGACCGCCGGGCCGCTTACGGGCGCCGGCTCGACATCCCCGCCGGCACGGCCGCGCGCTTCGAACCCGGTGACAGCAAGACCGTGCGGCTGATCGCACTGGCCGGCAGCCGGGAGGTCTTCGGGCTGAGCAACGCGGTGAACGGCAGCCTTGGCGCGGCACAGTCCGCACCGGAAAACGCAGGGGGAGCACAGTGAGTTTCGAATTGTCCCGCAAGCAGTACGCGGACCTGTACGGCCCGACGACGGGTGACGCCATCCGCCTGGCGGACACCGACCTGTTCCTCGAGATCGAAAAGGACCTCACCGTTTACGGCGAGGAAGTGGTGTTCGGCGGCGGCAAGGTCATCCGCGACGGCATGGGCCAGAACGGGCAGGTGACCCGCGACGGCGAGCTGCCGAGCGGAGGCGCTGAAAGGCTGGACGTCCCGGACACCGTGATCACCAATGTGGTGGTGCTGGACTACACGGGGATATACAAGGCAGACGTCGCCCTGAAAGACGGCCACATTTTCAAGATCGGGAAGGCTGGCAACCCGCAGATCGCCGACGGCGTGGACATTGTGATCGGCGCCAGCACCGAAATCATCGCGGGGGAGCGCAAGATCCTCACCGCCGGCGGCGTGGACACCCACATCCATTTCATCTCCGCAGACCAGGTGCCCGCGGCGCTGTGCAGCGGCGTGACCACCATGGTGGGCGGAGGGACCGGCCCGGCGGAAGGCACCAAGGCCACCACCGTGACTCCCGGAAAGTGGCACATCCAGCGCATGCTGCAGGCCGCCGAAGGGCTCCCCATCAACATCGGCCTGCTGGGCAAGGGCCACGCCTCCGCCGTCGAGCCGCTGGCCGAACAGATCCGGGCCGGGGCGGTGGGCCTGAAGGTCCACGAGGACTGGGGATCCACGACGTCCTCGATCGACACCTCCCTGAAGGTCGCCGACGAATACGACGTCCAGGTGGCCATCCACACAGACACCCTGAACGAATGCGGCTTCGTGGAGGACACCATCCGGGCCATCGGCGGCCGCGTGATCCACACCTTCCACACCGAGGGAGCCGGCGGCGGCCACGCGCCGGACATCATCAAGATCGCCGGGCTGCCCAACGTCCTTCCGGCGTCCACGAACCCCACGCTGCCGTACACGCGCAACACCATCGAAGAGCACCTGGACATGCTCATGGTGTGCCATCACCTGAACCCGGACATCCCGGAGGACGTGGCGTTCGCCGACTCCCGCATCCGCGCCGAAACCATTGCCGCCGAGGACGTCCTGCAGGACCTGGGCATCTTCGCCATCACCTCCTCCGACTCGCAGGCCATGGGCCGGGTGGGCGAGGTGATCATCCGCACGTGGCAGGTGGCGGACAAGATGAAGAAGCAGCGCGGCGTGTTGAAGGATCCTGCCGGCGGTGCACACGGTTCGGCTGCCGGCCAGGGAGCGGACAGCGACAACTTCCGGCTCAAGCGGTACGTGGCGAAGTACACGATCAACCCGGCCATCGCCCAGGGCATGGCCGACTCCGTCGGCTCGGTCGAGGAGGGCAAGTTCGCGGACCTGGTGCTGTGGGACCCGGCGTTCTTCGGCGTGAAGCCGGAGCTCGTGCTCAAGGGCGGCCAGATCGCCTACGCACTGATGGGCGACGCCAACGCCTCCATCCCCACGCCGCAGCCGCGGACAATGCGCCCCATGTTCGCCACGTTCGGCAAGGCCCTGCAGCAGTCCTCCATCACCTTCCTGTCCCAGGCCGCGATTGACGCGGGCGTACCGGAAGAACTGGGGCTGGAGAAGGTCATCCGGCCGGTCGCCGGGATCCGGTCGCTGTCCAAGGCCGACCTGAAATACAACGACGCCACCCCGGACATCCAGGTAGATCCGGAAACATACAAGGTGACGGTGGACGGCGAGGACGTCACGTGCGAACCTTCGGACGTGCTGCCCATGGCACAGCGCTACTTCCTCTTCTAGGGCATCCCAGCCACCGCCCTGAAAACACCACTCAAAGACCACGGAGAAAGCACATGATCATCGAGAAGATCCTGGGCAACCTGCACGATCAGGCCGCCGGCCAGGACCCCTACTTCGGGCTCCACAAGGAGAAGGTGGTGCTGCCGAGCGCCCAGCTGGTCAAACGGATCCAGCGCGTCACCACCGACCACGGCCAGGAAGTCGGCATCCGGCTGCCCGCCGGTTCCGCTGACCTTCGCGACGGCGACGTCCTCCACGTCGCCGAAACCAACGTGATCGTGGTGTCCGTGCTGCCCACCGACGTCCTGGTGATCGCACCGCGGACCATCCATGAGATGGGAGTCGTGGCCCACTCGCTGGGCAACCGGCACCTGCAGGCCCAGTTCTTCGACGCGTCCTCCGAGTACGGAGCCGAGGTCATGGTCTGCCAGTACGACCACACCGTGGAGGACTATCTCAAGCACGTCGGAGTGCCGTACGACCGCCAGGAACGCGTCATGCCAGTCCCCTTCCGCCATGCCGAACACTCGCACTGAGGCCGGGTCCGGTGGCCGAGCTTGTCGAGGCCGGATTTCGGCGGGCTCAATCAGCGGGGGCTACCAGCTCGCCCTGCAGCAGCTGACCGACTCGGCGCTTCCCACCGGGGCGTTTGCGCACTCGCTCGGCTTTGAGACCTACATTGAGCGCGGGTTGGTTCATGATGAGGGCTCGTTCGGGGTGTGGCTGTCCGCGTTCATCCGGCAGCAGCTGACCTACTCGGACGGGCTGGCCATCCGGTTCCTCTACGAGGGCGCCGGGGTCGAGGAGCTGGATTCGATGCTGACTGCGCAGCTTTTGCCGCGGCAGCTGCGGGAGGCCAGCATCAAGATGGGCACGCGGCTGCTGGAAATCGGTGCTGAGGTCTTCCCGTCGCCCGAGCTCGCAGCGTACACGGAGCTGGTGACCACCGGCCGTTCCGCCGGCCATCAGCCGCTGGCGTTCGCCGTCGTCGCCCGTTCACTGGGAGTGCCTTTACCGGAGTCGCTCGCCGCGTACCTTTTCGCCGCGGTCACCTCGCTGACCCAGAACGCGGTCCGTGCCATTCCGCTGGGGCAGAACGCCGGCCAGCGGTTGCTGCGGAAGGCGTCCGACGGCGTTGCTGCCGCCGTCGAGGAGGTCGGTCACCTCACGCCGGACGACTTCGGCGCCGTGAGCCCCGGCCTGGAAATTTCGCAAATGCGGCATGAGCGTCAACGTGCCCGCATGTTCATGAGTTAGCAGGAGGAAAGAATGACTGAACCCATCAAGATCGGCATCGGTGGGCCGGTTGGCGCCGGAAAGACCCAGCTCGTGGAGCGGCTCACCCGCCACATGAGCCGTGAGATTTCCATGGCCGCCATCACCAACGACATCTACACCATCGAGGACGCCAAGATCCTGGCCGCCAACGGGATCCTGCCTGAGGACAGGATCATCGGCGTCGAGACCGGAGGCTGCCCGCATACGGCGATCCGCGAGGACACCTCGATGAACACGGCGGCCATCGAGGAGCTCAAGAAGCGGCACCCGGACCTGCAGGTGATCTTCGTAGAGTCCGGCGGCGACAACCTCTCCGCCACGTTCAGCCCGGAACTGGTGGACTTCTCGATCTACATCATCGACGTCGCCCAGGGTGAGAAGATCCCGCGGAAGGCCGGGCAGGGCATGATCAAGTCCGATCTCTTCATCATCAACAAAACCGACCTCGCGCCGCACGTGGGAGCAGACCTCGCCGTCATGGAACGGGACTCCCGCGAGTTCAGGGGCGCCAAGCCGTTCTGCTTCACCAACCTGAAAACTGACGAAGGCCTGGACGCCGTCATCGAATGGGTGCGGCGCGACGTCCTGATGCTCGACCTGGCGCGATGAGGACGACGGCGGCCGAGCCGGCTCAAGCAGTCAGCTCACCCGCGTCCGCTGATCGGCCCGAGAGGGGCCGTCTTGAACTCCTCATCACTGAACGCCGCGGGAAATCGATTGCCTCGAGGCAGTTCCATCAAGGCGCCTTGAGAGTCCTTCGGCCGCACTACCTGGATGACAGCGGGCAGGTCTGCTATGTCGTCGTGAATCCGGGCGGGGCTTACCTTGGCGCTGATCTTTACGTCGTCGATGTGGAGGTGGGGGACGGGGCCAGGCTGCTGCTGACCACGCAGTCGGCGACGAAGATCTACCGGACCCCGGGGTCGTTCGCCGAGCAGCGGATGACCCTGCGGCTTGGAGACGGGGCGCAGCTCGAACTCGCGCCGGACCAGCTCATCGCGTACCGGGAGGCAAGCTACCGGCAGAACACGCACATCACGGTGCGGCCGTCGTCGAGCCTGATGATGTCCGAGGTGATCACGCCGGGGTGGTCGCCGGACGGCGCCTCCTTCCGGTACGAGGAACTCCGGCTCCGCAACGAGATCCGCGTGGAGACTGGCTCCGGCACCGAACTCCTGGCACTCGACAACCTGCTGGTCCGTCCGCCCCTCAACGACGTCACCGGGATGGCCTTCATGGAGGGCTTCAGCCACCTGGGATCGCTCATTGTCGTGGACCCGCGCGTGGACCAGGCGCTCGCCGACGAACTCCACGTGGCGACGCAGGCCCACGACGCCTACACCGGAATTTCCCTGACCGGCTCCGTGGCCGGCACCACCGGCCTCATAGTGCGTTCGCTGGCCAACAGCACGGAGGAGCTCGCCCGATTGCTGGGTGCGTGCACAGCACTGTTGCGTCACAATTGGAATGGTCAGGATCCCCTGAACTTGAGGAAGCACTGATGACAACGCTGACAGACCTGGCCGTCCTCTACCGCTCTCGCGAACACCTGTCAGTGCGCACCAGGCTGCTGTGGACGTTCGGTGCTGTTATCGCCTTGCACGCTGCCGCCGTCGTTCTTCTCGCACTCGGCACGGCAAGCGCCGGCCAGCCGCTGGCGCTGGGGCTGGTCCTGACTGCCTATGTGGCAGGAATTAAGCACAGCTACGACTGGGACCACATCGCAGCGATCGACAACTCCACGCGGAAGTTCGTCGCGCAGCGGCGGGACCCTGTTAGCGTCGGTTTCGCATTCAGCCTGGGCCACAGCTCAGTGGTGGTGCTGGCAGGCGTTTTCGTGGTTTCAGGCGCCTCCGCCGTCGGGCGCCTCATGGAGGAGGGCAGCACCGGGAACCTCGCACTGGGGCTCATTGGAAGCGGAGTCTCCGGGCTGTTCCTGCTGCTGATGGGCATCTTCAACGGCTCCGCGTTCGTGCGGACGGCACAGCTGTACCGCAGCTCCAGGACGGGTGCGAGCATCTCCATGGATGACCTCGAGACGAAGGGCTTCATGGCGCGCCTGTTGGCCAGACCGCTGTCCCGGGTCCAGCACCCGCGCAACATCTATGCAATCGGCTTCCTGTTCGGGCTGGGGTTCGACACGGCCACCACCATCGGCCTGCTTGTCATGACAACAGCGGCGTCACTCGCCGGGGTGTCGCCGCTGGCCTTGATGGCGTTGCCGTTCGCCTTCGCGGCGTCAATGACATTCTGCGATTCATTGAACGGCGTGGCCATGATGCGGATGTACAAGTCAGCCATTCATGACCCCAGCCGAAAGCTTGGTTTCAACGCCCTGGTGACGGGCATTTCGGCCGTGTCGGCACTGTTCGTCTCCGTCATCACCCTCGGGGGCCTTTTTGATGCGGCGTTCGGCCTGGGAGATCCCGTGACGGCGTGGCTGGCGTCCATCGATCTGGGCGACGCCGGGCTGCTGCTCGTGGCTGCTTTCCTGACGGTGTGGGGAGCCGCGACCGTGCATGGCCGGATGAAGGGCAACGCCTGACGCGGACCCGGAGCAGATGGAAGGATAGGACGCATGGAACTGCACATCACGGGGGACCCCGCCGCCGACAAGTTACTCAGCGATGACTCGTTTGCGCTGCTCACCGGCATGCTGCTTGACCAGCAGGTGACCATGGAGTCGGCGTTTGCCGGTCCCGAAAAGATCCGGACGCGTATCGGATCCATGGATCCCGCGGCGATCGCCGGTTACGACCCCCAGGGCTTCGTGGAGGTGTTCAAGGAGCGGCCGGCCGTGCACCGATTCCCGGGATCCATGGCGGGACGTGTCCAGGCCCTCGCTGATGCGGTGCACCGCGAGTGGAACGGCGACGCCGAAACCATCTGGACGCAGGGAGACCCCGACGGCCAGGAGGTGCTGCGCCGGCTCAAGTCATTACCGGGATTCGGCGAGCAGAAGGCAAAGATCTTCCTGGCGCTCCTTGGCAAGCAGTGCGGCCTCCAGGCAGAGGGCTGGCGCGAGGCCGCGGGCCACTACGGCCAGGAGGATGCGTACCTGTCTGTTGCCGACATTGTGGATCCGGAGTCGCTGAGCAAGGTGCGCGCCAGCAAGCAGGCGGCCAAGGCCGCCGCCAAGGCCGCGAAGGACGCCGGGCACTGAACCGGCGGCGCCGCAACCCAGGCGCCGTAACAGCGCCCCCGCATTCAAGAAGCAGGTGCCTGGATCACGCGACGACGGCGGCAGGAACGGCCGCGCCGTCCGGCAGGTCCGCGAGCAGCTCGTCGGCCGTGGGCGGGTTCGCGCCGGGCCGGCGCACAGTAATGGCCGCGGCCTTGGACGCGGTGCGCCCGAGGGTCTCCAGCACTGCCGGAGCCAATCCGTCGGTCCCGCGTGCGAGCAGGCCGTAGATCAGTGCCGCCATGTAGGAGTCGCCGGCGCCAATGGTGTCGGCCACTACCGACCTTATGGCCGGGATGTGCAGCTGCGTGGCCGGGGTGGCCAGCAGCGATCCCTCGGAGCCGCAGGTCACCACGGCCAGCCCGGCGCCCAGGCCCAGGATCCTCGCGGCGGCCTCCTCAAGCTGCAACCCCGGGTACAGCCACCCGGCGTCTTCATCGCTGAGCTTGACCACGTCGGTCAGCGGAACCAGCTCCTCGAAGATGGCCCGGGCCTCTGCCTGGCTGCCCAGCAGGGCAGGACGGATGTTGGGATCGTAGGTGACCATGCATTCACGGTGCGCCTGTTCCAGGAGCGCCTTGACCGCGGCGGCGCCGGGTGCCAGGAATGTGGCGATGGAGCCGGTGTGGAGCACCTTGGGGAGGAACGCCGGTGCCACAGGCGGGAGTTTCCAGCTGATGTCGAAGTCGTACCTGGCGGAGCCGTCGGCTGCCAGGGTGGCGGTGGCGGACGCAGTCCGGCCCGGCGTCTTGGAACCGGGGAGGAGCACGACGCCGGCGCTGCCCAGGTGCGCCTCGATCGCTGCGCCGCGGTCGTCGTCGCCGATTGATGTCAGAAGGGCAGCGCGGATGCCGAGGCGTCCAAGCCCGTAGGCGACGTTCGCCGGCGATCCGCCGGGGTGTTCAACGTTGCCTTCCGGAGAGGTGACGACGTCAACCAGCGCTTCGCCGATGACGATGACGTCAGGGGTTGACGGGGGAGCTGTGCTGGAAGGGGGCTTAAGCATGGGAGGGCCTTTCATGGAGCCGTCCGCGGACCTGTCAAAGGCCCGCGGACGGAGTTGGGGAAGGTAGAACGGTGCTGCAGAAAAACGCTGGTGCTGTAATCCGGTGGCCGTCAGGCGGTGGCGGCACCCGTCATGATCGCCACCGCATCGGTCATGCTGTGCGACTGCGGCGTGATGGTGGCCGCGCACTTGCCGAGGCGCTGGATGTGGATCCGGTCGGCCACGTCAAACACGTGGGGCATGTTGTGGCTGATCAGGATGACCGGCAGGCCCCTGTCCCGGAGGTCCCGGACCAGCTGCAGGACCTGATTTGATTCCCGCACGCCGAGGGCCGCCGTCGGCTCGTCGAGCACAACCACTTTGGAGCCGAACGCTGCGGCGCGGGCCACGGCGACAGCCTGGCGCTGGCCACCGGACAGGTTTTCCACCGGCACCGTCACGTCCTGGAGCGTGGAGATGCCGAGCCGGGTCAGCTCTTCCTTGGCCTTGCGGCGCATTCCCTTGGTGTCGAGGACGCGGAAGATCTTTCCCAGCGGGCCGGGAACCCGCTCTTCCCGCCCCAGGAACAGGTTGGAGGCGACGTCGAGTGCAGGTGACACGGCAAGGTTCTGGTAGACGGTTTCGATGCCGTGGACGCGGGCGTCCTGCGGGCGCTTGAAGTGGACTTGCTGGCCGGAAACGAACAACTCGCCCGAGTCCGGGACCTCGGCCCCGGTGAGGCACTTGATGAGCGTGGATTTTCCGGCACCATTGTCGCCGATGATCGCCAGGACTTCGCCCGGGTACAGGTCGAGGCTGACGCCGTCCAGGCCCACAACCCGGCCGAAGGTCTTGACGAGGTTCTTGGCCTGCAGGATCGGCTGGCGGACCTCGGCCTTGGCCGGCTGGATTTCTGTGGCGGTCATGATTTCACCTTTCGGATCCACTGGTCGATCGACACAGCGAGGATGATGAGGACGCCCACGGCGAGGGTCTGGTAGAGCACATCGAGGCCGGCCAGCGACAGGCCGTTGCGGAATACCCCGACGATGAGCGCTCCGAGGAGGGATCCCCAGATTGAGCCGCGTCCGCCAAAGAGGCTGGTTCCGCCAATCACGACGGCGGTGATGGAGTCGAGGTTCAGGTCCACGCCGGCGTTGGGGCTGGCTGCGTTCGTGCGGCCGATCTGGATCCACGCGCCGACGGCCAACACGGCCCCCGCTGCGAGGTAAACGCTCATCAGGACACGGTTCACCGGGATGCCGGCCAGGCGGGCGGCTTCCTTGTCATCGCCCACCGCGTAGACGTGTCGGCCCCAGGCGGTCTTGCCGAGGATGAAGGCGAGCGCGATGTAGAGCAAGAGCATCATGACCACGCCGGTGGAGATCCGCACGGGGCCAACCGGGAACGTGCTGCCCATCCATGTCAGCAGTCCGGGCATGCTGGAGCCGCGGACTGTGGAGCCGCCGGAGTAGAGAAGCGTCACGGCGATGAAGATGTTCAGCGTTCCGAGCGTGACGATGAACGGGGGGAGCCGGAACCTGGTGACCAGGAAACCGTTCAGCGCCCCCGCTGCCAGACCCACGACGAGGCCAAGGAGGAGAGCGAGCGGAGCGGGCGCGCCGCTGCCGACGGCCAGCTGTGCCACCACCATGGAGGCAAGGATCATGACGGCGCCCACCGAGAGATCGATGCCGGCGGTGAGGATGATGAGGGTCTGGGCGATGGCGAGGGTTCCCACCACCGAAACCTGCTGGGTGATCAAGGACAGGTTCTCGACCCGGAGGAACCTCTCATTGAGGAGCCCGAAGACCACCACCGCAACCAGCAGGACAATGGCCGGGCTTAGTGCGGGATAGCGGTGGAGGATGTTGCGGATTCGGCTGAGCGGGGTCTGGCGGTCGAGGAATTCCTCGGCCGGGTCTGCATGCCCTGCGGCGGGCGGGCCGGCGGTCTGTTGCTGGGTCACTGTTGCTCCTGAACTTCAAGGTCCTGCTGGGGCTGGTTCGGCTGGTGCTGGTGCGGCGGCTGCTGCTTCTGCAGTCAATTCTCGCGCTGTGAACCGCGGGAAGGTACTGCAACTTCAGCACCTTCCCGCGGTGCGAGGTCCACGCTGGCTACTTGCCCCAGCAGATCTTGGAGGCCTCGGACGTGGTGATGCTCTTGACGCCGTCTACGGCCTTGTCCGTGACGAGCTCGACGCCGGTGTTGTAGAAGTCCAGTCCTTCTGAGTTGGCTGGCTTCTGTCCGGTCTTGGCCAGCTCAACGATGGCCTTGACACCCAATTCCGCCATCTTCACCGGGTACTGCTGGGCAGTGGCGCCGATGACGCCGGCCTTGACGTTGTTGACGCCCGAGCAGCCGCCATCCACGGACACCACCAAGACGTCCTTTTCCTTGCCGGCGGACTTCAGCGCCTCGAAGGCACCGGCCGCAGCCGGCTCGTTGATCGTGTAGACCACGTTGATGTTCGGGTTCTTGGCGAGGAGGGTTTCCATGGCGGTCCGGCCGCCGTCCTCAGCACCCTGGCTTGCCTGGCTGCCCACGATCTCGTAGTCGCCGCCCTTGCCGCCGGTGTACTTGCCGGTCTTGGCCTCGTCACCGTTCTTCTTCTTGTCCGCGGTGTCGATGCCGAGGCCGGTCAGGAAGCCCTGGTCCCGGTTGTAGTCCACGGAGACGACCTTGTCGTCGAACAGGTCCAGCAGCGCGATGGTGGCCTTCTTTCCGCCAAGCTGCGCGGCCGTCCACTTGCCGATCAGTTCACCAGCGGCGAAGTTGTCGGTGGCGAAAGTGATGTCGGCGGCGTCAGCGGGGTCCGGCGGCGTGTCCAGGGCGATGACGAACAGGCCGGCGTCCTTGGCTTTCTTCAGCGCATCCACGACGGAAGGGCCGTTGGGCGTGATGAGGATGCCTTTGTCGCCTTTGGAGATTGCGTTTTCGATGGCCTGGATCTGGGTCTCTTCGTCACCGTCGGCCTTGCCGGCTGCGAGCTTGAGGTCCACGCCGTCGGTTTCGGCGGCCTTCTTTGCGCCGTCCTGCATGGAAACGAAGAACGGGTTCGAGGTGGTCTTCACAATCAGGGACACGCCGACCTTCTCGGCCGAAGAGCTTCCGGTTGACGAGGTGCTTGGGGAACTCCCGCCGCAAGCGGTCAGGCTGAGCGTGCCGAGGGTCAGAACTGCACCGATGGCAAGCAGGCGGTGGGTGACTGTCCGCGGGGCTTTGGAACTCAACATTGAATCTCCTGGTTTCGTGGCACTTCTGGTGCCTGACAACGATGTCATGCATCATGTAATCAAGATCACAAGGTACAGTCAAGTGAAATTCCATGATGAAGGACCCTACTAATGACAACGATGTCTAATCGTTACCAGCCTGAGCCGACAAAGAACCGGCCCACGATGCGCCACGTCGCGGCACTGGCCGGCGTCGGAATCAAGACCGTCTCCCGGGTGATGAACGATGAGCCGGGCGTGTCCGAGGCAACCCGCCAGCGCGTCCTCGGCGCCTCCCAGCAGCTCAATTACCAGCTGGACATGGCGGCGGGAAGCCTTCGCCGGGCGGGCCGCCAGACCCTTTCCATCGGTCTCCTGCTGCCAAGCGTGTCCAACCCCTTCAGCGGCGAGATTCACCGCGCCATGGAGGACGCCCTGACCGCTCGAGGCATTGCGGTCTTTGCCGCCAGCCTCGACGACGACCCGGAACGGGAGAAAGCCCTGGTTGCCGCCTTCCTGGGCCGGCGTGTGGACGGCCTGGTCCTGACGCCCATCGCGAAAAGCCAGTCCTACGTCATCCCGGAGCACTCACGCGACCTGCCCATGGTCTTCATCGACCGCGAACCCGTGGGCATCGAGGCGGACGCCGTGGTGACGGATAACGCCGTTGGATCAGCCATGGCCGCCGGCCACCTGATCGCACACGGCCACTCCAAGCTCGCCTACCTGGGTGACCGTACAGACATCCAAACAGCCCGCGAACGCAGACGGGGTTTCATCGAGGAACTCGGCCGGGCTGGCATCGCGACCTCCTCGGTTCCAGTGCTCGAGGGCCTGCATAACGAGGAGGCAGCCCGCCAGGCGGCCCTTGAGCTGCTGAGGTCCGACGATCCGCCCACCGCCATCTTCTCCAGCCAGAACCTCGTCACCTTCGGGGTCATGCGGGCTCTGAAGGAGCTCGGTGCCAGCAAGCGGGTGGCCCTGGTGGGGTTCGACGACTTCACCCTGGCGGACATGATGGACCCCGGCATCACCGTCATCGCGCAGCATCCGGAGCGGATCGGGAAGCTCGCCGCGGAGCGGCTCCTGGCCAGGATCGACGGCGACCAGCGCGCCCCGCAGACGTATGTCGTCCCGTCGGAACTCGTTCAGCGGGGATCCGGGGAGATCCGGCCGCCGCACTGAGCCGCACCCGGCCGCCTGCCTAGTTTCAACCGGCCCATATTGATCCCAAACCACATCAATCCACCAGAGGGGAATCCCATGACCAAAACGCTGTACGCCGAATTCACCGTGAAGCCCGGCAGCGAAGCCCGCGTCGCGGAAATGATGCGCGAACTGACAGAAAAGGTCCGCAGCGAGCCTGGCAACCAGCTGTTCCTCCCGTACACCCGGGAAAACAATCCCCGGGAGTACTTCGTATTCGAGGTCTACGAGGACGACGCGGCATTCCAAGAGCACATCAGCGCGGATTACGGGGCAACGTTCAACGGCGAACTGGCGGATCACATCGAGGAGGACGGCTCGGTGCTGACCTGGCTCCAGCCGGTTCACTGATTCGCGCTGCAGGCTGTGCCTGGCAACGATGAGGGCCGGTGCCCGCATAATTCATGCGGGCACCGGCCCTTTCGCTGCTGTCTCAGTGAGCTGATGGGACCAGCCCGGGACCCTAGCCCCGGTTCTTACTGGGCTTGTCCGCCGCGCCGGACATGGAGTTGGCCAGCGGCGTGACAGTGATCGACTTCAGCTGGGCGGTGCCGCCTTCGGCGAAGAGTGCCACCTGGTTTGCACCCTGATCGGGGAAGACCTGGTCCGTGATGGTCCGCAGCCCGTTCTGGGCGAAGACCTCCACCGATGACCGGTCGACGTAGATGCGCAGGGTCACGTTGCCGCTGGCATCCACCGTGACAGGCGCCGACTCCACCGAGGCGAAAAGCGGGTGGAAGGCAGTGTTTCCGGAGTTGCTCCGGTCCACGTACAGATCCCCGGCTGCCTTGTCATAGCCAATGACGGTTGACGTGCCGCCGTTCCCGAGCACCGTGATTCCCGACTTCGACGCAGTCCCGGGCGCCAGCGTCACGTCGATCCGTTGCACCTGCCCAAAGGCAGCCGCCGGTAGCGGATGGGTGCCCGGGGCGATGTTGCGCGCATGCTTTTCCGCATAGCTCACCCCGGTGCCGAGGCCATCCACCTGCTGGGCGGGCTTCTGCGTCAGCCGCGGCCCGCTTGAGGTCTGGGTCAGCGCAACCTGGCGGGGCAGGGACATGGCGCTGCGCCAGGGCGTCGTCGGAATGCTGTTGGCGTAGTCCCAGTTGTTCATCCAGCCGAGCATGATGCGCTTGTCCTGGGGCATGTTGCCGAAGGAAACGGACGCGTAGTAGTCGCGGCCGTAATCCAGCCAGTCGTAGGACTGCAGCCTGGGCGTTGCCGGCCGGGGTGATGCCACGAACTCATCGGCAAGGATGTGGCCCCAGCCGAACCGGTTGTTGTCCACCACCCTGATGGTGGCCCGCTGCCCCTTGAATTCCGCGACGTTCCAGGATGTCCAGTCCAGGACTTCGCTGTTCGCGCCGGTGGCCGTCCGGACCACCTGGCCGCCGACCACGAGGTTCACGGTGGTCTCGTCGGAGCGCGGAACGGCCGCCTGGTCGGTGAGCATGACGTGGTCAAGGGTGAGGTGCCCCCAGCCTCCCGTGGCCTGGTCCACGATTCGCAGTTGTGCGGGCTGTCCGGCGAATTCCGACACATCCCAGCCCTTCCAGTTCAGGGCCCCGGCGTCGTCGCCTGCCAGGCGCCGCACCACGTTGCCGTTCACCAGCAGCTGGGCCTCGAGAACCTGGCCCGAGTCCGCCGTGCGGTGCCCGCCGCCCACCAGCATGCTCATGAAGTTCCGGGACAGGATGAACGACGGCGACGTCATGGTTCCTTGCCTGTCGTCACCGGGAGCTCCGCCCGCTTCGAACGTGTTGATGCGCTTTGCGCCGATGAAGAAGTCACCGCCCGCCGTGGCGGGCTGGAACGCCGGGGCGAGATCGCCGGTCCCGGTCCAGCCGGCGTCGGCCAGGGTGGAACCGTCGGCGACTTCGAAACCGTTGAACAGCAGGTCGCCGGGCGGCGGTGTGTTGTCGAGCTTGTCCGAGACGCGCGGATGCTGGCCCCCGCCCACCAGGAAGTTGAGGTAGTCACTGTCCACCGTGAATTCCGGGGAGTTCACGGAGCCGAGCGGCCAGTCGCCGTCGTTAAAGGAGTTGACCAGTCCGGTGCCCGCGAAACCGGTGACGGCGTTCTGCCCTGGCAGGGTTCCGGCCGCGGGGGCATCCCCGAACGGCCCGTTCTTCCGGTTGCCGGGTTCGTTGGCCACCGTCCAGCCGTTGTACGTGCCGTCGTTGAAGCCTGCAAGGGGTGTGCCGGCGGGCAATGAGTCGCTGGCCTTCGTGCTCTCGGAAGTGAAGGTGGTGCCGTCGAACTTGCCCACGAAATACTGGCCGGCCGATCCTCCTGCCACACCGCCGGGATTGATGTTGACCACCATGACCCACTTGACGTTCGCCGGATCGCCGTCGACCGCGAGCGGGAAGAGGTCGGGGCATTCCCACAGCCCGCCCGTGGCGTTGGCCGGACCGAACTCGCTGAGCGGCGTCCAGTCCTTGAGGTTGCTGGACTTGTAGAGCAGCACCTTGTGTTCCGTTGCCTCGACCGCAGCCATCACCCAGTAGCCGCCCCCTCCGGGCGAGCTGTACCAGAACACCTTGGGGTCGCGGAAGTTCGCCGAATTGCGGTTGAGCACCGGGTTGGCGGCGTACTTTGTCCAGGTCTGGCCGTCATCGAGGCTGTAGGCCAGCGACTGTGCCTGCAGCCCCCGGTATGGTGAGGCGTCCTTGTAGGCGCTGGTGAAGATTGCCACCATGGGTGGTTTCCCGGCGGTTCCGAACCCGGACGAGTTGTTCGTGTCCACCACCACGCTGCCGGAGAAGATGTCCTGCTGGTCGTCTGTGGGGATGGCCAGCGGCTGCTCCTTCCAGTGCACCAGGTCTGTGGACGTGGCGTGGCCCCAGGACATGTTTCCCCACGTGTTTCCCGACGGGTTGTGCTGGTAGTAGAGGTGGTAGATGCCCTTGTAGTAGACCATCCCGTTGGGATCGTTCATCCAGTTCTGCTTCGGTGTGAAATGGATGGCCGGGCGGTACTGCTCGTCTCCTGCCGTTCCCGCCGCGCCTGCGGTTCCGGCTGCCGGTGCTGGTCCTGCTCCGGCCAGTGCCGCGGCCAGGCTGAGACCCGCCGTGATCAGCGCAGTGCATGCCTGCATTCTTCGTGATTTTCTGGTGTACATCTTGCTAAGATCGCCCTTCATCGCGCGTGTCCTCCCGCAGACAACGTTGTCAGTGTCTGGAACGCTAGGTGATGTCCACGAGACAAGTCAACGGTCGAATCTGGCGGCTAACCGTGCCAACCGCAAGTGGCCGTTGACTGTTATTGGGGCCCACCTGCGGCAAGCAAAGGCCCGCAGCAACGCCGACACCGTTGTCAGGCGGAACGCTAGGCGGCGCTGGCTCCGGCGTTGGCCTGCACCGGCTGCCATCAGCCGGTTGTTAGGCTCGCAGCATGAAACGTTCCTTCCTCGCACTGTCCATGCTCCCCGCGCTGGTATTTCTGGCGGGCTGCGGCCAGGCCCAGGAAGCGGTTCAGAACGCGGCCAGCTCGGCGGCGTCCGGAGTTGCCAACGCCGCGGCCGAGCAGGTGAAGGGCCAGATCTGCGCTCTGCTGGAGGACGGACTGGTCAGCGCGTCGGACAAGGCTGCACTGACAGGACTCGTGGCCGGCGCCGAAACCGCCGGAGTTCCGTCCGAGATCACGGCCCCCCTCAGGGAGATTGCCCAGGCCGGAGACCAGGTTCCCAGCGACTCTGTCGCCCGGCTCCAGAAGGCCTGTACCGCATCCTGAGCTACGTGTTCCCGAATGCGGGCAGAACCCCTGCGGCCCGCCTCACCCAGCGCCTAGCCCTTTGCCCCGAAGCCTTGGGCAACACGCGTCATGGCCCGTAGCGCTGGACCCGGCCCGGCGTCGCCCTGCAATAATCGGAACCAGCAGTTGCGCCCCATGCTGAAAAGCGGCCGGCCGCAACGGGCAGCACTGTAATTTCGGGCCGATCACAGCAGACGAGGCGGACATAAATGAAGGCTCCCAGCCAGCACGAGGCATCGTCCGGAACACCGGCCGATCCGGACGCCAACCAGATGGCTGCGGGCACCGCACGTGAGCAAGCTGATTCCGAACCTACCGAGCCGGGGCTCGCCGGTTCCGTCAGCCCCGAGCTCTTGCATTGGCTCGCAGAGGTCCACGGTGTGGAGACGTCGTATCAGGGCTGGGACGGGCTGCCGCATGAGGTTGCGCCGGCCACACTGGTCCGCGTCCTGGCCGCCCTGGGCGTGCAGGCCAGCACGGACCAGCTCATCGAGGCGGCACTGGCCGAAGCGGAGCTGGCGCCCTGGCGGCGGATGCTGCCCCCCGCCATCGTGGCCCAGGAAGGCGCCCCGGCGCTGGTCCCGGTCCACGTCCGGCACGGCGCCGCGGTGCGCCTGACTGTCTCCACGGAGGACGGACGGGAGCTCATCGCCCCGCAGCAGGATATCTGGGTGGAGCCGCGCGTCGTGGACGGCGTGACCATCGGCCGGGCCACGTTCGACGTGCCGGACAACACCGGCCTGGGGTGGCACACACTGCGGGCTGAGTCCGACGGCGTGGTTGCGGAGGCCACGCTGGTGGTGGTTCCCGCCAGGCTGTCCACGGCCGCCGCGCTGGAGGAGCGCCGCGGCTGGGGCCTTGCCACGCAGCTGTACTCCGTGCGTTCCAAGCGGTCCTGGGGCATCGGCGACTTCGCGGACCTCGCCGAACTGGCCGCGCTCGCGGGTGCTCACGGCGCCGACTACGTGCTCGTGAACCCGCTGCATGCGGCGGAGCCCGTGCCGCCGATGGAACCCTCCCCGTATTCGCCGTCCACGAGGCGTTTCTTCAACCCGCTCTACCTGAGGATCGAGTCGATCCCCGAGCTGGCCTACCTGAAACCGAAGACGCAGGCAGTCATTCACGGCCTCAGGAAACAGGCGCAGAAGCTCAACAAGGACACCACCCGGTTGGACCGGGACACCGTGTACGCCGCCAAGCTGGCCGCGTTGGAACTGCTCTACAAAGCCCGCCGTTCGCCCTCCCGGCAGCAGGCGTTTGAGGACTTTTGCCGCAAGGCCGGTGCGGGCCTGGACGATTTCGCCCTCTGGTGCGCCGTGCGGGAGGACCTCGACGCCGATGACCCGTTTTGGACCGACCCTGCGGCGGCGCTCGGATCGCCGTTGCTCGAGCGGCTGAGGACTGAGCTCTCGGAACGGACCGACTTCCACCGCTGGCTGCAGTGGCTCTGCGACGAACAGCTCGAATCCGCCCAGGGCACAGCCAGGCGTGCCGGGATGCGGCTCGGCGTCGTTCATGACCTGGCCGTCGGGGCGGACCTCCAGAGCTCGGATGCGTGGACGCTGCGCGGCGTCCTCGCCTCCGGCGTGAGCGTGGGGGCGCCGCCGGACATGTACAACCAGCTGGGGCAGGACTGGCACCAGCCGCCCTGGCATCCCACCCGGCTGGCCGAAGCGGGCTACCAGCCGTTCCGGGAGATGCTGGCAACCGTACTGCAGCATTCCGGCGGGATCCGGGTGGACCACATACTCGGCTTCTTCCGGCTCTGGTGGGTGCCCGCGGGTAACTCGCCGACGGACGGTGCCTACGTGCGCCTTGACCACGACGCCATGATCGGGATCCTCGCGCTGGAGGCCCAGCGCGCCGGAGCCGTCGTGATCGGAGAGGATCTGGGCACCTTCGAGCCATGGGTCCGCGATTACCTTGCCGCGCGCGGCATTCTGGGCACCTCCATTCTGTGGTTTGAAAACGACGGCGACGCCCCGCTTCCGCCGGAACGGTACCGTGTGCAGGCGCTCTCCAGCGTGAACACGCACGACCTCCCGCCGACCGCGGGTTACCTCGCCGGAGACCACGTGACCCTCCGAAACGGGCTCGGCCTGCTGGAGCGGTCCGCGGAGGAAGAACGGCTGGAGCACAACGCCAAGCTGGACAAAATGATGGGCCTGCTCCGGCAGCGCGGTCTCCTGCCCCCCGACGAGCCCGGCACCGAGCAGGAGCGGATCGAGGCACTGCACCGCCTGCTCGCGCAGTCCCCGTCGGTCCTGCTCGGTGTGGCGCTCGTGGATGCCGTGGGCGAACGCCGGGTGCAGAACCAGCCCGGGACAACGTCGGCTCAGTACCCCAACTGGCAGGTCCCGCTCGCTGATTCCGACGGCGAATCCGTCCTGCTCGACAGCCTGGCCGGCAACGAGCGGTTCAACTCGCTGCTGGCCGCGGTGGAGGAGTCGTTGCGCGGCTAGGAGCCCAATTCGTTCATCCGGCAGTAATCACGTGCGTGCTGTGGTCGTACCGGAAGGTGACCGGACCGCCGTCGTGATTCAACTGGACGTTGGACCCGTTCGGGGCGCCGTCCTGGCCGTAGTTCTCGTCCCAGGAACCGTTGATGGCGGCCTTGAATTCATACTGGCCGGCGGGAAGGTCCGCGGTCAGTTTCCAGGTGCGGCTGGCCGGGTCCAGTGTCATGAACGCCGACTCGCACGCGGGCTGCCAGTCGTCCGGGCAGCCCATTTCGCTGTTGAGGCTGCCCGCCACCGTGACGCTTTCAGGCTGCGCTGCGGCTCCGACCAGCGCGGTCCGCACGCCGCTCACCACGTTGAAACCTGGACCGGCCATCGTTGCCCGGTAGCGTACCTCGGTGCCGTCGGCCAGGTTCAGCGCGGCCAGATCGTCGGTCGCGGTGTAGGCGGGCGAGGATGAATCGGCCTCGCCGACCGCACTCCACGGACCACCGGCCACGCTCCGCTCAAAGCCCACCACGTGGCTGGCCTTTTCCGGATCCGCCGTGGCAACCACTTCCACGTTCCCCTGGACCGTGCTGCCTTCCGCCGGCTGCTGGATGGCCAGCACGGGCGCGGGAACCGTTGCGGCCCGTGCGCTGCTGACGGATGTGTGGCCCGCGTTGTCCAGTGCCACGGCCCGGTACTCCACCCTGGCACCCGGGTTGAGCCCGGCGACGTCGTGGAACACGCGGTACGGGGCGGTGTCATCCGTGCCGATGGGCTCCCACCGTCCGCCGGGCTTCTTCGCCTGGAAAGTGACCTCGTAGAACGAAGTACCGCCGACGTCGGCCGTCACCTGCATCCTGCCGTTATCACCCTGGGAGGCGGCGGTCGGCGCCGCGGGGGCGGGGACCCGAAGCGAGACAGCCGGTGCCGCTTTGGCTTTCGGAATCCGGCCCGATGACTCATAGACGACCGCCGACAGCGGCGGAACCGTGACGGTCAGCTTTCCGTCCGCGGACGTCTTGGCGTCGGCAGCCGCCGCCCCGTAGATGAGGCTGTAGTTGCGCTTCGCAATGTACGTGTGGACGGCCGCCGTCTGGGGCTGCTCGCTGTTGTTCAGTGCCACCACGTACTCGCGCTGGTCCCTGGAATCTGTGCGGGAAAACGCGTAGATGCCGGGGCCGTCCGCCGCGAAACGGTGCTGGTGGGCGCCATCGCGAAGGGCGGGATGGTCCTTGGCCAGCTTCGCCAGTTCACTGATCTTGCCGTACAGCGGATGCCCGGTGTTGAAGTTGTCGATCGCATGCGTCGCGTCGGTGCCGAGCAGGTCGTCGTCGAGGTATTCAGGCACCTTGCTGGCGAACAGTGTCTGGCGGGCGTCCTGGTCACCGCCGGAGCCGGTGAAGCCCTGCTCGTCGCCGTAGTAGACCACCGGGTTGCCGCGGGAGAAGTACATCAGCTCGTGGGCCAGTTCGTCGCGAGCCACGCGTTCGGCATCGCTCGCGTCAGGGTTGTCCGAGCTGATGAAGCTGCCGATCCGGCCCATGTCGTGGTTACCCAGGAAGGTGGGCAGTTGGTACACGTTGGAGTCGGCATCGGTGTACCAGTCGTCCCCGTTGAAGAAGGTTTCCAGCTCCTTTGCGTCCTGGCTCCGGGACGCGAAATTGCGGGCGGCGTCCTGGAACGGGAAGTCCAGCACGGCCTGCATGCTGTTGCGCGTGGTGAACTGCGATGTGAAGCTCTTGGACGTGTCGAAGACTTCGCCGAACATGAAGAACTCGTTCTTGCCCTGCTCCTTCGCGTAGCTGAGAACGTCGGGGCCGAAATCTTGCCAGAACTCGTCGTTGACGTGCTTCATCGTGTCGATCCGGAAGCCGTCCACGCCAAAATCCCTGATCCAGGTCTTGTAGATGTCCTTCATGCCGTCGACCACCTTGGGGTGCTCCGTGAAGAGGTCATCCAGGCCGAAGAAGTCTCCGTAGAAGGAGTTCTCCCCGGTAAAGGTGGTGTCCCCGCGGTTGTGGTACAGCGTGGGATCGTTGAGCCAGGCGGGAACCTTGAGGTTCTTCTCGGCGGGGTCAAGCACCGGCGTGTAGGGGAAGGACTTTTCTGCGTCGAGCTGTGGGAAGTCGGACTTGCCGGCGTAGTCGCGGTCATCGAAGACCGCCCCGGAGGCTGTGCGGTAGGGCGCCTTGTCCTTGGACACGTAGCCGGAGCGGGCGCCTTCCTTGTACCCGATGACGTCCGCCGTGTGGTTGGTGATGATGTCGAAGTACACCTTCATTCCGCGCGAATGGGCCTGGTCAATGAGCGCCTTCAGCTCCGCGTTGGTGCCCAGATGGGGGTCGATCTGCGTAAAGTCCGTGACCCAGTACCCGTGGTAACCGGCGGAGTTGTCCTCCGGCTGAACGGCCTTGTTCTTGAAGCTGGGCGTCAGCCAGATGGACGTGGTCCCCAGGCCTTGGATGTAATCGATCTTGTCCAGCAGCCCGTTCAGGTCGCCGCCGTTGTAGAAACCTTTGCGTTGGGGATCGAAGCCGGACACCATCGGATTCGGGCCGAGGCCGCCGTCGTCGTTGGCCGCGTTTCCGTTGCTGAACCTGTCCGCCATGACGAAGTAGAAGTTCTCGTCAGTTACCGGCGCCCGCAGGGAATGAGCGCCCGACGGCGGCCGGTCACCTGATGGCGAGCCCGGCCCCGATGTGCCGGGTGCCGTTGTGGCCGGTGCCGTTGTGGCCGGTGCCGTTGTGGCCGGTGCCGTTGTGCCGGGTGCCGCTTGGGCGGGAAGAGCGGCCACTGCCACAAGGAGGAGGGCGGACGCCGCGGCCGCGGCACGGGAGAAAACGTGGGCAGAGCTGGTGAACATGGCTGAAACCTTCCGCGAAGCGACTCTGCTTGTCCCGGTCCGTCCGGATGACCTGCCGGGCGACCTGCCCGACCCCAAAAGTCATCGTTACAACGACATAAGCGTTGCTGTAGGTCTCTGTAATAGGAGTGACGAATTCTGTATTGGGCTTGTCGATTTGTGGCTTAGCTTGCCACAACCAAGGCCGTAGGGGAACCCGTAACGAGCCGGTGGTGCACGTCTCCGGGCAGGCCGGTTTCGGGGTCAAGGCGGAAAGTCGTCACGTCGTGGGAACGCTCGTGGGCCACGTGAAGCCAGCCGTCGCGGACCAGGTGGTGCCGCGGCCAATCGCCTCCGCTGGGAAAGTCCATGACGGGGCGAAGTTGCCCGGTCGTGCTGACCTCCAGCACGCAGATCCGGTTGGAACCCCGGACTCCCACATACACATGTTTACCGGCGGGGGAGAGCGCAATCTCCGCTGCCGAATCGCCTTCCAGGGCTCCGCCGGCCGTTGCCGGACCTTCGCCAACAAGTTCGAACCGTCCCGAACCGGACGCAGCCCGCCCGGCAAAAACCTCGATGGAGTACTCGGAGACCACGAACACGGTTCCGTCGGCATGCTGCACCAGATGGCGGGGTCCGCTGGCCTTAGGAAGCAGCACCTCGTGATCGAGTGACAGGCCAGCCTCGGGGAGGTAGTGCCAGACGCGCAGCAGGTCATGGCCCAGGTCAGTTGTCATGATCCTCCCGTCGGCCAGCATCAGGCTCGCGTGGGCGCGGCTTGGCCGGCCGCCGTCGTAGGGATCCGCGGATGGTTCCGCTGCGAAGCGGGCGGTCATGCCGCCGTCGGCATCCAGCCCGTAGAGCAGCACCTGGCCGTCGCCCCAGCAAGCAACTATCAGGAACCTGCCCCCGGGATCGACGGCGACGTGGCATGCAGCCCCGCCGGCGGCCCACGGTTCACCAGCCGCTTCGAGCCCAAATTCCCCCCTCCGGCGGTAGGCCTGGACGGTTTTGGCCGTCTCGCCGACGGCGTAGACCATGGGCAGAGACGGGTGAACCGCAATGAAGGACGGCGAATCCGCCTTCGCCGCCGTGCCGCGCCACGTGAGGGTTCCGTCCGGGGCCACCGAGATGGCTCCGATTCCCGCGCCGTGTCCGCCGCTGTCCGAGGTGTAGGAGCCGGTCCAGATGAGCCGGTGGTTTTCGCTGGGCGTCATGGCTCCATCTTGCCAAGAGCTGCCCGGTTCCGGGTCAGATAACATGAAGATTCGCAGGCGCCGAAGTGCGCGCCGCTTTGGAGAGCCGGGGGAGGTGGGAACCATTACTGCAATGCCAGCCTGGGTTCTCCCTGTCGGCTGCTGTCCGGACCACCGGAGCTAGCCGATGCGCGGAGTGCCCATCTTTCAACCGAAGGACGCTCCCATGCCGTTTGCTCATCCATCTCTTTCCCGTTCTGCCATCATCGCCCAGCTTCGCGCCGCAGGTTGTGTCTTTGCCGAGGACGAAGCCGAACTCCTTCTTGCCGCCCCGTTCTCCACCAGTGAGTTGGCCGCCGCGGTCGAACGGCGGGTCGGCGGATTTCCACTCGAACATATCCTTGGCTGGGCCGAGTTCTGCGGCCTGCGGATCGCGGTGGAACCCGGGGTCTTCGTACCACGCCGGCGCACCGAACTCATTGTCCGTGAGGCCGCCGTGCTGCTTGGGGCACCAGCCTCCGGTCCGGATGCTTATGACTCACGACCAGCGGTCGCCGCACCGGCCGGCGCCGGAGGCACGGCGCTGGCAGCGAGGGCCACTGCGGTGATGGAACCATTCGCGACGCGGCCGGAGCGGATTGTCGTGGACCTTTGCTGTGGCTCAGGTGCGGTGGCCACCGCGTTGGCCGCGGCAGTCACAGGCATCGAGTTGCATGCCGCCGACGTCGATCCCACCGCAGTGCGCTGCGCCCGCGGGAACGTTGTCCCGGCAGGCGGCGACGTTCATGAAGGCGACCTTTATGCGGCCCTGCCCGCCCGGCTGCGAGGGCGCGTTGACATTCTGGCGGTCAACGCGCCCTACGTGCCCACTGCTTCCATCAGCAGCATGCCCCACGAAGCCCGGGATCACGAGCCGCGGGTCTCCCTTGATGGAGGGCCGGACGGGCTCGACGTCCAGCGAAGGGTAATCGCGGAAGCCCCTGCATGGCTCCAGGCAGGAGGGCACCTGCTCATTGAAACGAGCCGCCGCCAGGCCCACCAGACCGCGCTGGCCATGACCCAGGGTGGCCTGACGCCCCGCATTGCCTATTCGGAGGAACTGGACGCGACGGTGGTCATCGGACGGCGGTAGTTGGCCTCGGCAGCTGGCGGCTTGAAGATCAGCCGTGCACGTGTCCGTCCGCCGTCTGCGTTCTGCTTCGGCCGCTTTCTGCTTCGGCTCGTGGCGCGCCCGTTGCCGATTGCCCCAGCGCTCTTACCACTGGCCCTCAACTACCTGTGACCAGGCGCCCTGTGCGTGCGCCCGCCACCCTCGTGGCTTGCGCGCTCTTGCGTCGGCTGGCTTGCGTTCCCGGGGGTGGGTTTAGTTGCGGTGTTGGTGGTTGCGGCGGGGTGTTTGTTTGGGGTCGATGTGGGGTGGGGGGATGAACCAGGGGATGCCGGTTTGCATGTGGATGGTCCATTGTTCCTTGTGGATGAGGT
>NZ_JBDLAK010000029.1:0-45879 GCF_039748055.1 Burkholderia sp. RS01 | reverse complement strand
GGCCATCGTCAAGGCAGAAATGTTCCCCACCCGCGTCCGTGCCCTGGGAGTCGGCCTCCCCCACGCCCTGGTCGCGGCAACCTTCGGCGGCACGGCGGAGCCCATTGCCCTGGCACTGAAGCAGGGCGGGATGGAGTCCACCTTCTTCTGGTACGTCACGGGGTGCATCGCACTCACTCTCGTCGCCGCCATCATGATCAAGGACCCGTCCAAGAACTCAACCCTCGAAGCGGACCTGCAGCCCACAGAGGCCGAAAAGGCCCAGGGCGCGGCAGTCCTCGTCACCTCGGGCCCAGGCGCCTCCTAGCCCCGCGCACGCAAGCAACCCAAAACATAGAAGACGAACGACGGCGGGACGCTCCCGCCGTCGTTCGTTTTTGCTGCGTGCAGATCGAGCATGATGCGTGCAGGAAAATCTGCAGAAACTCTTGACGCCGGAAGTCGCATCGTCGGACACCGTCGTGGCGTCAAGCCCGATTCAGGAATCTCGACGTTTGACGATCTCGTCGCCAAAAGCAAAAGCAGGGACAACGACGGCGGCGTTCACCGGCGCTGCCTTTGGCGACGACGACCTGATCCTCAAGCAGATCCAGAACGACACCGGCTTCAAGTTCAACCAGGTGCCGTTCGACAGCGGTTCGGACAAAATGCTTGTATTCCAGCGCGGATTCGTAGACGGTGCGCGGATAGACTCCGTCGGAGGCGAGCCAGAGAGCGGGCGAGTCGTGCATGGCATCTTTCACGGCTCCGGTTCTGGTGGTTTGGCCGTGCCGGCGGATTTCGATGAGTGCGCCGATGGGGCGGTTCCAGCTGAGGTATTTTCGTGCGGTCACGCGCTGTCCTTGACGGGTGCAGGTGGAGTGGGCCCGGCCTCTACCTTGCGGTGTCAGCGCCTGCGGGTGAGGGCGGCGTAGGAGGTGCGGAGGTGGCCTTCCATCAGGGCGCGTGCCCGGTTGTCATCGCGTTGGGTAATGGCGTCGACGATCAGCCGGTGGTCCTGGAGGCTGCGTTTGAGTTCGTCGGGGGCGTAGTACTGGAAAGATCCGGACATCAGCGGAGCAAGAGCGAGGTCCTTGGCGATGTTGAACAGTCTGGGTGAGGCTGCTGATTCGAGGATGAGTAGGTGGAGTTCGTGATTGAGTTCGGCGATTTCGGCCCGGTATCCGTCCGCCTGGTTTCGGGCGAGTGTGTCCATGCGGTCACACAGCCGGTTCAGTTCCTCAAGCTGGGAATCTGACCGGCTGTGCGCCGCAAGGCCGGCGGCGTGGGATTCGAGAAGTGCCCGGATAGACATCACTTCTGCCGCGTCGGCGGTGGTCCACTCTGCCACGAAGACGCCGCGGCGGGGTGAGACAACGACGAGTCCTTCGTCGGCGAGTTCACGCAGGACGGTCCGGATGGGAGTGCGGCTGACGGCGTATTCCTCGCAGAGGGCCCGCTCGGTGAGGTGGCTGCCGGGAGGAAGCTTGCCGGTGGTGATCTTGGCGCGCAGATCCTCCAAGACGTCCTGACGTTGCCTGTCCATCACCCTCCCGAAACCTGTCATGATCTCAGCGGACCATGATGTTAACTGCCCACCAGCCTAGTCTCACGGGCGGGTCAGTCCGAGCAGGTCCAGCGTGGTGGCGCCGGCGCGGATCCGTGCGCGCATGTCTTCCTCTTTGAGCTCACGGTGCTCCGAGGCAGCCAATGCGGTGTCCACGTCGCTTGCATTGACGCGCACGAGCCCGTCGGCGTCGCCGACGAGGATGTCTCCGGGTTCGATCAGTACGCCGCCGACCGTGACGGGGACGTTAACCCTGCCCTTTTGCACTTTCGTGGTTTTGCGGATGCAGACCCCCCGGGTGAAGACCGGGAAGCCGGAGGCGATGATTTCCTGGCTGTCCCGCACGGCGCCGTCGATGACCAGCCCCGCGAGCCCGCGTTCCTGGGCGGCCAGGGTCAGGACGTCTCCCCAGGGGCCTGCCTGGGTGTAGCCCTTGGCGTCGACGACGAGGATGTCCCCTTCGCCGGCTTCGAGCAGTGCGACGTGGATGAACCAGTTGTCGCCGGGTTCGAGGTCCACGGTCACGACGCGGCCGGCAATGCGTGACTTCGGGTCGAGTCGCTTGATGGCCGGGTCGAGGGCGTCGCGCTGGCCGTTGGCCTCGTACACGGTGGCCGCTCCGAGTTCAGCCAGGCGGCTGAGTCGCTGGTCGGTGGTTTCTGTGACGGTCATTTCGAGTTCTCTCCTGCGGTGACGAGTTCTGCCTCGGCGTCGGCTTTTTCTTCGGCGAAGCGGGCGGTGGCTTCTGCCTGGCGGACGAATTTCAGGCCGACGACCATGGCGGCGGCGATGAGGCAGGTGATGCTGACCATCGCCAGGCCCCAGTTGTTGTTGCCGGTGGAGTCCTTCAGGGCGCCGAAGGCGAACGGGCCCACGAAGCCGCCCAGGTTGGCCAGCGAATTGATGGCGGCCAGCCCGACGGCTGCCGATTGTCCGGTAAGGAACAGGGAGGGCAGGGACCAGAACGGCCCGTAGGTGGCGTAGACGGCGACGGTGATCACGGTCAGCAGGACGATGGAGAGCAGCAGGTTGTTGACAGCGAATGGCATCAGCGCAAGCCCGATGCCGGCGGCGATCAGCGGGATGCCGACGTGCCAGCGCCGTTCGCGCTTCTTGTCGGAGTGGCGGGCCCAGAAGACCATGAAGATCGCGGCGATGCCGTACGGGACGGCGTTGATGTATCCGACGGCGGTGTTGCTGAGCTGGGTGGATGCTGCGGCGATGATCTGGGGGGTGAAGAAGGCCAGGACGTAGATCGCTACGGACTTGCTGTAGTAGATCAGGGACAGTGCCAGGACGCGGCCGCCTGCGAGGCTGCGCCAGAACGAGACTTTGCCGTGGCGCTCGACCTTGGCAGCCTGCTCGGCTTGCAGGGTGGTTTCCAGCCAAGTCTTTTCCTCCGCGGTCAGCCACTTGGCCTTGGATGGGGAATCTACGAGGACGAAGAGCGTCACGACGGCCAGGATCAGGGCCGGCGCGCCTTCGAGAATGAAGACCCAGCGCCAGCTGTCCATACCCAGCCATTGGACGTTGTCCAGGATGAGCACGGACAAGGGGGCGGCGATGACGGTCGCCAGTGGCAGGGCGATCATGAAGAGGGCGACGACCCGGGCGCGTTCACGTTCCGGGAACCAGAAGGACAGGTAAAGGATCACGCAGGGAAAGAAGCCCGCCTCGGCGACGCCGAGAAGTGTTCTGGCGATGGCCAACTGGGTGAAGTCCTGAACGAAGCCGCTGAAGATGGCGACGATGCCCCAGGTGACGAGGATGCGAGCGATCCAGCGGCGGGCACCGACTTTGCGCATGAGGATGTTGCTGGGTACTTCAAAGAGGAACTAGCCAATGGAGAAGAGTCCCGCGGCGAGACCGAACTGGGCGGTGGTGATGCCGAGGTCGGCGTTCATCTCTTTGGCGACAAATCCGACGTTGGCCCGGTCGATGAACGCGATGATGTACAACAGCACGAGCAGGGGCAGGATGCGGAATTTGATCTTCCGGACTGTTGCGTCCCCGACGCGGGGACGGTTTGCGACGGCGCTCATGCCGGTACCTCTTCAGCGGTCGGAGCGGCAGCTGTTCCGAGTGCCAGCGTGTCCAGCCAATCTAAGGATCCCTCAAAAGTTGAAGCAGTTGGTCCGCCGTTGCGGCCGACGTTTTCCGCCGTGGCGGCGAACTTGCCTGCAACCTGTCCTGTCAGCTCCGCCGGGAGTCCGACTTGGTCCAGCTGGGATGCTGCTTCAAGTACTTCCGCATGACGGCGGACGGCGTGGGCAGGATGGGTGGCAACCATGCTCTTGAGCAGATCCGTAAACGGGGCCTGGTCAACATCGCCAAGCACGGTGTAGAGCTGGCCCAGCACACCGTATGCGCGTGCTGCCGGGAGGGCTTCGATGGCCAGGGCTTCCAGGCCCTTCATGATCACCGAGCGCAGCAGCTTCACGGTGACGGCATCACCCGGCACGCTGCCGGGAAGAACGCGGACCGGAGCACCTGCAGCGCGGAGCAGTTCTTCCACGGCGCTGTTGGGTTCGCCCGCGAACAGCAGTGGTGTCCGTACCCCGTTGAGGGCGACGGCTCCGGTGATCGCGATGTCAATGTAGCCGATGCCTGCAGCATCGGCCCGGGCAGCGGATTCCCGCTTGGCCTGGGCTCCAGCCGTCGTCATATCTACGATTGTCGCACCGGGACTCAGGTGCCGCACCAGCGGATCGGTCACGAGAAGCAGGACCGAGCCTGGAACGCAGACCAGGACGAGATCCTGATCCGCGATCCATTCCGAAACCGCAGGACGGATGGCCGTCCCGGAAGTTTCGGACCAACTCTTCGCCGCAGCGGGGGGCTGAGGATCAGAGAGCGAAATGTTGTGAGTGCCGGAGGCGGTTAGCGCCTGCGCCCAGCAAAGGCCAACCTGGCCAGAACCAATAATTGTGATTTTCAAGACAGACTCCTTCGTCGCAGTGTCTGTGATTCAGAATACAACTTAAGTACCATTTTGCAATATCGAGCATGATTTATGGTGCCCTAGAGCCGCAATGGTACTGAATTGGTTCTCCCAGGCAGGGGCAAAAAACTAGCGCGCCACCGGCCGGATCCTCAGGGACAAAGGCTGTCGACGAAGCCGCACGAGGGTTCGTCCAGGAAGGTGAACCGGGCGATGTTCGGGGGCTGTCCTGGCGTGTCGTGCACGTCCTTGGTGCAGAACGAATGGACAGCGTTGTGGCGACGAACAACGCCGTTCTCGGGAACGTGCTTCGCCGGATGGCTCCGGATTAGCTGCTGCCTGCAGGGGTTCCAAACTGCGTAATAGCCACCATCATCTGGTACGAAGATGACGTCTTCGTCGGACAAACTGACACCTCCCGCACACCTCGGGCCGTGGCGAAATCGGAACCTGTCCGAACCGGTGCATTCAGGCGGGAACGTAACCGTCCATTGCGCCGTCAGACGCCAGGTTTCACAGACAGAACAGCCCAACGGGCCGGGTGGGGACCATTCTTGCTCCTACAGTGGCTGTCAACGGAACACAGCCAGGTAGACCGCATCGAAGCCGTGACGTAGGGACCTATCGTGATAGTTCGACACTTGCTTGATCACGGCGCCAAGGCCACCGCATCGTCGGAAGACCCGTGCCTGGCTCCAGACCGGCTGGGACCACGATTGGGCAGCAGTCCTGCGCGGACAGATGAATGCCGAACTCGCGCCCCGGTACCGAGCCTTTGTTCAGCAGGGGCCGATCGAGGCCGCCGCCCCGGGCGGAGGACATCGGAATTCCGGCCGTACTTAAAGCTGGTGGCATCCACTCCTAGACCGGGGCGTCGGTCCCGGCGCCGCCCCCTTCAGGGGCGGAGCAGGCGATGAAGTGTTCGACGAGAGGTTCGTGGTCTCCCGAGCGGACCACGACGGAGAGCTCCACCAGGTCGACGCGCCTGCGCAGCTCCCGCCAGACGAGGTCCTGGGGCTGCTGTCTGACGGAGGACTCGGGTGCGAGTGTTACTCCCAGTCCGCATTTGACCATGGCCAGTTGGGAGTTGATGGAGTTGGCGTAGTGCTGGGCCTCGGGGCTGAAACCTGCCTGCCGGCAGGCTGCCACGAGTTCGTCATGGTAGTCCGGGGAAACGGGCCTTCGCAGCCACACCCATGGCTCGTCCCGGAACTCGGCGAGGCTGACCGGCCCTTCACCGCCCGCCAATCTGTGGCCTTCGGGCATGGCGACCACAAAATGATCCCGCCGTAGCGGCACCGACTTCAGGCGCCTGCCCGTCACGGACTGCCGAATAATGGCAACGTCCAATTCCCTGCGCTCGAGCGCGTCGCGTCCCTGGTGGGAGTCGATCTCCTGAACCTGCAGTTCCACGAGCGGCCGGGAGGCACGGAACCGCTGCAGGATCTGCGGCAACGTTTCGCTGAACGCCGACGTTACCGCACCGATGCGCAGGGTGCCGGCCAGGCCTCCATTGGCCAGCGCCGCCACTTCATGGGCGCGCTCGGATGCCCCCACCAGCAGCCTGCACTGCTCCAGAAACAAGTTCCCGGCCTCAGTCAGGAGCACGCTCCGGCTTGACCTGGTCAGGAGCGTGGTCCCCAGTTGGCGTTCCAGCTGGAGAATGGCCTGGCTCAGCGGCGGCTGCGACATTCTGAGCCGGCCGGCCGCGCGGCTGAAATTCAATTCCTCGGCCACGGCAATGAAGTACCGGGCTTGCCTTACTTCAACCAACGGATCCAGTCGCCCTTCGTCTACCAGCTATACAGAACTAGACCTTCACTCTATCAAGCTCGTCCGGTCTACTTGAAGCATGACCGATTCAAATACTTCCCTGCTTGCCGGTTACGCGGAGCTCGATTCCGCCGCCGTCTCGGACGCCCTGGACGCCTTGGACCTTCCGTCAGGGCAGGCCGGTTTCCTGCCGGTCTGGGGCCATCCGAAAATTGTCGGCTTTGCCGTCACGGTCCAGCTCGAGCGATACGTCCCCGGGCCCTCCGGCGCACATATCGGCTCCGCGGCCGTCGCTGCGGCCGCGGACGAGAACGTCATCGTGGTGAACAACGAAGGCCGCACCGACGTCTCCTGCTGGGGCGGACTCCTGAGCCTGGGCGCCGCACTCAACGGCGTCCGGGGTGTCGTGGCCGACGGCGCCTGCCGCGACGTCAATGAAGCCCGCGAAATGGGCTTCCCCGTCTTCTCCAAGGGCCGGATCCCGGCAACTGCACGGGGCCGGCTGCAGCAGCGCTCCACCGGCGAACCGGTCCGCCTCGGCGACGTCACCGTCACCCCGGGGGATGTGGTGTTCGCTGACGAGACCGGCGTCGTCGTCGTGCCCCGAGCCCATGCCGAAGAAGTCCTGGAAAAGGCCCAGGCCGTGGCAGAGCGGGAACGCGGCATGGCCGCGGATCTGCGTGCCGGCGTCGCCCTCCATGAAGCCATGCGCGATGCGCGCCTGGCCGGAACCACTGAGGAACACTGATGAACACCACCGCTTCCGCCATCTCCGCACGCCTGAAGGCGATCCCTACGGCGTCCATTTCCGACGCCATGGATTCGCTCGGCATCCACGGCACCCTGCACGGGCTGGCGCCGCTGACCTACGACTTCCGCATCGGCGGACCTGCTTTCACGGTGCAGTACGAACCGGCCGGTTCCGAACGCGGCAGCGTCGGCGACTTCCTCGATGACGTCCCGCCCGGCGCCGTCGTGCTCATCGACAACCATGCCCGCACCGACGTCACCGTCTGGGGCGGCATCATGACCGAGATCGCCGCCGCCCGCGGCATCGGCGGAACCGTCATCAACGGCGTCTGCCGCGACCTCAACGCCGCCCTCCGGCAACATTACCCATTGTTCAGCCGCGGCCCGTTCATGCGGACCGGCAAGGACCGCGTCCGGCTCGTCGCCGTCAACGCCCCGGTGACCATCAACGACGTCGACATCTCCCCCCTGGACATCATCTGCGGCGACGCCGACGGCGCCCTCGCCGTTCCCGCGGCACGCGCCGAGGAAATCGCAGAGATCGCCGAACGCATCGAAGACATCGAAGCCCGCATCATCGAAGCCGTCAACGCCGGGTCCACCCTGGTCCAGGCCCGCGCCGACCTCGGCTACCACGACCTCCAGTGGAGGAAAGCATGAGCACCGCAGCAGGAGACCACACCGCAGCCACGCTGTACGAAGCCGCCAAGCTGCCCTGCGCCTGCGATCCAGGCCTGCGCCCGGCGTGGCCCGGAGCCAAAGTCGCCGGGCCGGCGTTCACCGTCCGCGGGATCGGAGGGGACAACCTCGCCCTCCACAACGCCGTCCTCGCCGCACCGGCCGGCAGCGTACTGGTGGTGGACCTGCAGGGAGCGGCCTACGGCCATTGGGGTGAAGTGCTCGCCGTCGCCGCTCAGTACCGCGGCATCGCCGGGCTCGTCGTCGACGGCGGTGTCCGCGACTCCGAAGAGATGGCCGCCATGGACTTCCCCGTCTTCGCCCGGCACGTCACCGTCGTCGGCACCGTCAAGGACTACCCCGGGGACCTGCGCTCCCCCGTCCGGGTCGGCGGCGTCGTGGTCCACACCGGCGACATCGTGATCGGCGACGCCGATGGCGTCGTCGTCCTGCCCCAGGACTCCGCGGCGGCCATCGTCAGCCGCGCCGACCAGCGCGTGGCCGACGAGCAGCGGATCATCGCCGAGATCAGGGCCGGCAAAACCACCCTGGAACTGTACAACCTCCGGCCCGAGGGCACCGTCACTCCCCGCTAAACCATCACTGGCGCCGGGGGGCCTTCACACCGAACAGTCCCCCAACCCACTGCCGAAAGAAATCATGGAAACTGCAGCAACGCCACGCCCGCGCACCACCGGTTCCGCCGCGGTGGAGCGGATCATCAGCAGCAGCCGCCGGCCCAAGACCCTCGGCGCCGGCAAGGCCGGAGCCATCTCCCTTGCCATGGGCGAGCCTGACTCCGGCACCCCGGCAGCCATCGTCGAAGCAGCCATTACCGCCCTGGCCCACGGCAGGACCCGCTACGCGCCGACGGCCGGCTCCCCCGAACTCCAGCACGCCATCGCGAAGCACACCTCGGCCAAGTACGGCCGGCCCACCATGCCGGAGGAGATCGTGCTGACCCACGGCGGAAGCGCTGGACTTGCAGCAACAATGCTCGCCCTGGTCAGCCCCGGCGACAAGATCCTGATCCCGGAGCCGACCTACTCCCTGTACGCCGACCACGCAGCCATGATCGGGGCCGAAGTCATTTGGGTGCCCAACCTCGCCGACGGTTCCCTGGCCTTGGACACCCTCCAGCAACAGGCAGCCGACGCCCGGATGATCCTCCTCTGCAACCCCGGAAACCCCACCGGCCGGGTCTACCCCGACACTGACCTGCACCGGCTCGAGCAACTCCTCCAGGACAACCCCGGACTGCTGCTCCTGGCCGACGAAGCCTACGGGGACATCACCTTCGACGGCGTTGCCTTCACCTCGGCGTTGACGCTCGCCGGCGCGCGGGACCAGGTGATCTGCTGCAGCACGTTCTCCAAGACCTATGCCATGACCGGCTGGCGGCTGGGCCACGTGGTCGCCCCCGCGGAACTGGCCAGCAGGATCAACACCATCCACCGAACCATCAACGGCCCCCTGAGCACGTTCATCCAGGACGCGGCTCGGACGGCCCTGGAAATTTCCCGCTCCGATCTCCGAGCGGCCGCACTGTCGTATCAGAAGCGGCGGGATATCGTGGTCAATTTCCTGTCGGGGCTGCCCGGCGTCGACATGCTTCCGCCGCAGGGCGCGTTCTACGCCTTCCCCAGGATCACCTCGCCCCTCAGCTCGGACGAGATGACGGCGCGTTTTGCCGAAGCCGGCGTCCTGGTCCGGTCCGGCAGCGAGTTCGGGCCCTCCGGCGAGGGCCACATCAGGATCTCCTTCGCCACCGACGTCGACAGCCTCACAGGAGGGCTCGCCCGCTTCGCAGCAACAGTAAAGGAACTGGTATGAAGCGTAGGACACTCTGTTCAGGGCCGTCGCCCACCAAGAGGCGGCCCGAAGCATCAGACAGGAATCGTGGAAATGGTCATGCCTGGCTCCTCCGCTCCCTGGCTGGACGCAGACCCAATGCACGAGCGGCGGTATATCCCCAAGTCCGACGGCTTCCAGGCCTCGATCAGCCCCCGCGACCTTCAGCCGCTGATCCGCAAAGCCCCAGCACTGGGATAACAGCCCTGCCGCGAAGACACGTCCTACCAAAACTCCATCCTCGAAGGAAAAATTCTTGACCACAACGAGCTCACTGACCAAGCACTGGATGCCGCTGAGCATCGACGGGACCGAGGTGCGGCTGTCCTGCATCGGCCGCCAAGGCACCGGGCTCCCAATCGTGCTCCTGCACGGCTTCGGCTCCACAAAGGAGGACTACGCCGACGTCGCAGTGCATCCTGCCTTCGCCGGCCGGCCCGTCTTCGCCTACGATGCTCCCGGCTGCGGAGAGTCAGAATGCGCCGACCTGGACAGGATCTCCATCCCCTTCCTGGTCAAAACCGCCCTGGCAGCACTCGCCGAGCAGGGTATCGAACGGTTCGACCTGGTGGGGCATTCCATGGGCGGACTGACGTCGCTGATGCTCGCACACCAGGAAACGGGACGCGTGGCGAGTTTCACCGACATCGAGGGAAACGTCGCACCTGAGGACTGCTTCCTCAGCCGCCAGATCTTCCTTCACCCGCACGAGGACCCGGACCAGTTCCTGGAGGACTTCATCGCCCGGAACTGGGCGGCGCCCTACTATTCCAGCCCGCTGTACGCCAGCAGTGTCCGCTACAAAGTCCGGGCCCGCGCCGTCCGCGGAATCTTTGAATCCATGGTGGAACTCTCCGACCACGCAGACCTGATGGACAAATTCCTGGCCCTGCCCTTCCCCCGGATGTTCATGTACGGGGAGCAGAACAACACCCTGAGTTACCTCCCCCGCTTGGCCTCTAACGGCGTCGAGCTGGCGGAGATCCCGCACAGCGGGCACTTCCCCATGTACTCCAACGCCCCGGAAATGTGGCGACGTATCGCCACCTTCCAGGCCCGGGCCAACGGATCCGCAGCAGCCGCTACGGAGACCTCCAGCGGCTGACCCACCCCGGCACAAAGACGTACCGGCCAATCCCACGGAGAAAACTTAATGAAAGCACCCCAACGCGACCGGACGATGCTGCCGCCCTCGGATGAGAGCAAAGTCCCTGCCATAGAGTTTTTTGCCCTTGGTCCAAGCTGAATCATTTCGGACTCCGCCCCGTTTGAGCCGGATCGTCAGGATGAAAGGCCTCCTGGGCCTGGCGGGCAAAGTCTGCGATGAGGGCTGAGGGATCGTCGCGTCGGAAGGCGAGGAACACGGAGATAGGCGGGGCATCGCGGACGGGCCGGTACGCGATGCCGGGTCGTGGATTCTGTGCAGCGGTGGCCTCTGACGACATGCCGATGGCTTGTCCTGTGGAGATGAGCATGAGCCATTCGTCGACCCCCTGCACCAGCCGGACAGATGTCGGCCTGGCGGTTTCGGGCCAGAGTTCTTGGGTGGTGGTTCCGGTGCGGTGGTCGACGGCGAGTGTGTGGCCGGCGAAGTCGGCCATGCGCAGGAAGCGCCTCCGGGCCAGAGGATCCGCTGTTGCCATGGCCGCGTAGCGTGCTTCCGTTCCGATCGGCATGGAAGCGAAGCGGTGGTCACTGAGCGGGCGTCTGACAACAGCGACGTCGGCGGATCCGTCCGCCAGCCCGCCCGCGGCGGCGTTTGTCTGGACCCAGACGAGGCGGACGTCGGGGTGGGTCTCTTCCCATTTGCGTTGCAGGGCCGCCGTTCGGCCGCCGAGCGCGGACCATGCGTAACTCACCCTGAGTTCACTGCTGTGGCCACGGGCTTCCCGTTCCAGGAGCGCGACCTCGTCCAGGACCCGCCGCGCGTGCTCGATGATCCGCTCGCCTGCTGCCGTGGGGGTGATGTTGCGGGTGGTTCTTTGCAGAATCCGTAGACCCAGTGTCCGTTCCAGCGTTGCGACGGACCGGGACACGGCGGCCTGGGACGTTCCGAGAGCGATGGCGGCGTCGGTGAAGGTCTGGGCGTCGATCACGGCCACCAGTGCCCGGAGGTACCGCAGTTCAATATTCATACGCTCATCGTATAGAACGCTCATTGAACACATTTTTTCGCCGAAGGTTTTGCTCGGAAACTTAGCCTATGGAAGCCAATTCAGCGCAGGGTGCAGACCGGGCCGGCGTCTCCGGCGTCGACCGGAACGGGGCGTCGGTTCTTCGTGGCGTGCTGACCATGACGGGAAGCGGGGTCAGCAATCAGATCGGCGCCGGGATCGGCGCGCACGCCTTTCCGTTGATCGGGCCGGCGGGCGTTGTGGCCGTACGGCAGCTTGTGGCTGCTGCGGTGCTCCTTCCGGTTGCCCGGCCTCCGCTTCATCGGTTTACCCGGCGGCAGTGGTGGCCCGTGCTTTTGCTGGGGGCGGCCACGGCGCTGATGAATATCTGCCTTTACCTGGCAATTGAAAGGATCGGGCTCGGCCTTGCTGTCACCCTGGAATTCCTCGGTCCTCTGGCGGTTGCACTGCTGTCATCGAGGAGCAGGTGGGATCTGGTGTGTGGGCTCACCGCTGGGTTGGGAGTATTCATTCTCGTCATGCCCGGGCCGAGCAGCGACTTAGCCGGCGTTGGCATCGCCATGGCCGCCGCCGCGTGCTGGGCGGCATACATCCTCCTGAACAGGGTTGCCGGGCAGCGGCTGCCCGGCCTGCAGGCCCCCGCCGCGGGGTCGCTGGTTTCACTGGTTTTCTACCTGCCCGTGGCGGCCTTCCTCTTTGCTCACGGTGTATTTACCGGTCAGGCGGTTCTATACGCCGTCACTGCCGGTGTTCTTTGCTCCGTTGTGCCCTACGCCGCCGATCTCCTCGCGCTTCGGCGCGTACCGGCCGGCTTCTTCGGCGTCTTTATGAGCATCAACCCCATCCTCGCCGCGCTCTCCGGAATCTTGGTACTGGGCCAGGTTCTCGTCCTCCACGAGTGGCTTGGCGTTGGCCTGATCGTGGCCACAAATGCCGTAGCCATCTGGCTGGCAGGACGCAGGGCAAAGACTGTTCAAAGGACGCGCGAAAGCGGTGACGGTGCGCAGCAGCGGGAGGGACTTGTGCGTGGGACATCAAAGTGACTAACAGGTGAGGCTGTGCGGGGCGAGTTACTCAAGGGCGACCTATACCGCGTTTCCGTGTTCGAGTTGGTCGTGGGTTCCGTCACCGCAGGCGCCCTCGGCGGGACCCTAATCCCTGAAAAAGTCGTCGGCCCGGACTCCGCACCGTCGGCGTTTTTCCTCGTCCTAGCCCTCGAGGCCTACCGCATCCGCAGGAGCATCCCCCTAACGGTTGTTGCCCCCGGCTGCGCACTGGCGTAAGTCGCCCTTCACGTTCCCCCCGGCCCCTTAGGAAGCAGAGAAACTTTTCCACGGAACTTCCGTAGATCATGTCAACACCACAACTCCAAGGCACGAATAGGTACAGGCCTACGACTACCTGTTGATGACCGAACCGCTCAGCGCCGAACAGCTGGAAAGCATCGGCGGGTCCAAACCGGCACTACGGCCGCACCGTCAAGCCGGACATTTCTTCGCGACGTTCCCGCAGGGTGTAACGACTCATGAGCACGCGCACGCTCCGCTCACGTTCAACCTCCGCGATGATGGCGGAATGGCGGGCTGCGGCTAGCATCGTGCGGCCTTCGTAGCGTGCTGGCAGGGCGCGGGAAACAGGAGGGCGGCGAGGGGCCGGGTTCCTCCAATTAGTGCTAGTCGTCCTCAAGCGCACCAAAAGTAACAAAAAATTGTTCTAATCGAAATTGGTTTCTATCTAACTTTAACGTCCAAATGTGAACATGACACGCATGTTCACGACCCTCCTGACTGACAGCCGGGAGATCCTCTACTTTGACGATGCCGGCACGGCGGAACGGGCCCCCGAGTCCCTGACGGATCACCGCGAACTGCCCGTCCGCCCCGACCCGGGCCAGCTGCGCTTCGACGCGCTCAGCCGGGAATGGGTCGCCGTCGCCGCCCACCGGCAGTCCCGTACGCACCTGCCGCCGGCGGACCAGTGCCCGATCTGCCCGACGTCGCCGGCCAACCTGACCGAGATTCCGGCTCCGGACTACGACGTCGCGGTCTTTGAAAACCGCTTCCCCTCGCTTGGGCCGGCCACGAGCGAGCTCCCGACGGCACTTGCCTGGGGAACCTCGGCCCCGGCCGTGGGCCGCTGCGAGGTGGTGGCGTTCACCCCGGAGCACGCCGGGTCCTTCGCCGACCTGGGCTGGCGCCGCACACGGACCGTGATTGACGCCTGGGCCCACCGGACCGAGGCCCTCGGCGCCCTGCCGGGCATCCGGCAGGTCTTCCCGTTCGAGAACCGGGGCGCCGAGATCGGCGTCACCCTGCACCACCCGCACGGGCAGATCTACGCCTACCCCTACGTGACGCCTCGCGCCGAAGTCCTGGCCGCCGCGGCGGGCGCATACTTTGATGCCTCGGACGGCACGGCGACGCTCGCCGCGTCCGTGCTGCAGGCCGAGCGCAGTGACCGCAGCCGCATGGTCCTGGAGGGCGAACACTTCAGCGCCTATGTGCCGTTTGCCGCGCGCTGGCCGCTGGAAGTCCACCTCGTCCCGCACCGTCAGGTTCCGGATCTGGCCGCGCTGAGCGGGGCCGAACGCGATGAGCTGGCGCACCTCTACCCGGATCTCCTGCGGCGCTTCGACGCCCTGTACCCGACGCCGATCCCCTACATTGCGGCCTGGCACCAGGCCCCTCTGGAGGCGGACATGCGCCGGGCCGGCCAACTGCATCTGCAGCTGACCTCCCCCCGGCGCGCCGCCGACAAGCTCAAGTACCTGGCGGGCTCCGAAGCGGCGATGGGGGCCTACATCAACGACACCACCCCCGAATCGGTCGCCGCCCGGCTGCGCGAAGTAGCCAGTGAGGTGGCCAGTGACGTCGCCGGCAAGCCGGCCGGCACCGCAACCCGCGCCACCCTGACCCCGGAAGGCGCCCCTGTATGAACACGACCACTCGCGCCGACGCCCATCCGGACAGCCTGATCAGCCGCTTCGAGGCCACCTTCGGGGCCGCCCCGGACGGCGTCTGGGCCGCCCCCGGGCGGGTGAATCTGATCGGTGAACACACCGACTACAACGAGGGCTTCGTGCTGCCCTTTGCCATCAACAAGCGGGCGGCGACGGCGGTCCGGCTTCGGGACGACTCCACAGTCCGACTGCTGTCCACCTCCGGCGACGACGGCATTCTGGAGGCCAACGCCGCGGCCCTGGCGCCCGGCAGCGCGCCCGGCTGGGCCAAGTACCCCCTGGGCGTCGTATTGGCTTTGCAACAGCGTGCATCGAGGTCCCCGGCTTCGATCTGCTGCTCGACTCCGACGTCCCGCTGGGCGCGGGGCTGTCCTCCTCGCATGCGATTGAATGCGCCGTCGTCACGGCCCTGAGCGAGCTCGCCGGTGCAGGGCTGTCGGCCCAGGAAATGGTCCTTCTGACCCAGCACGCCGAAAACGCCTTCGTCGGCGCGCCGACCGGCATCATGGACCAGTCGGCGTCACTGCGCGGCGCCAGCGGCCACGCCGTCTTCCTCGACTGCCGGGACCAATCCGTTCAACTCGTGCCGTTCGACGCGCAGGAGGCCGGATTGGTCCTGCTCGTCATCGACACGAAAGTCTCGCATTCCCACGCCGACGGCGGTTACGCCTCCCGCCGCGCCTCCTGCGAGCTCGGTGCCGAGGTGCTGGGCGTGCGAGCCTTGCGGGATGTCGCCGTCGCCGACCTTCAGAACGCCAGCGATGTGCTCGATCCGACTACCTTCCGGCGGGTCCGCCACATCGTCACCGAAAACGACCGCGTTCTTCAGGCGGTGGACACCCTCCGCGCCCAGGGGCCGGCCCATATCGGTGACCTTCTCGATGCCAGCCACGCCTCAATGCGCGACGATTTCGAGATTTCCTGCCCCGAGCTCGACCTCGCCGTGGACACGGCCCGGACCCACGGCGCCATCGGTGCCCGCATGACCGGCGGCGGGTTCGGCGGCTCGGCGATCGCCCTGACTCCCGTGGGGCATGAGCAGGACGTCCGCGACGCCGTCGTCAGCATCTTCGCCGAGGCGGGATTCACTCGGCCGGAAGTCTTCACCGTCGCCCCCTCGGCCGGCGCCGCCCGCATCTCCTGATGTGTGGAAGTGTCGGCCGCACAGCCACGACAATCCAGTGCAACACTAGAATCACCTTTTGAGAATTATGGTCACCAGGGGCGCCGGGCATATCGGATCGCACTGCGTTCCTTCCCGGAAGGAAAGCCGGGCCCCAGATGGTGATGATCGACAACCTGGTCAACGCGATCCAGGAACAGAAGAGACGGGCGGCGGCGCCCGGATCGCGCCCCAGCCCGGCTTGTCCGTCCGGTTACACGTCAAATCGTGGAACTCGATGACGATAATCCCTTTGGCAAAACCATCGACGTCGTGCTCCAGTTTGGCTGGCTCTCGGCAACCATTCAGAGCGGTGTCCCCCAACGCCAGGGGTGTTCACACCGGGATGAAACTGGCCGATGGCTATGACAAGAACTGGACAAAGTCATAGGTCGGCTCAATAGCGATTGGCCGGTGCGCCCTTCGGTCACTGCAGTTAAGCAACAACCCGCCTTGCGCGCCGTCCAGGAGCTCCACTTCGACACTTATCTCGTATCGCCGGACGCCCACGATGCACGTCAGCGGTGAGCTGGTCGATGGGCTGCTTCCCCGCGTTGACCCGAAGGAGGATAACGTCACGTAATAATCGTCGCTGTCTCGGAGAACGGCCGGATCAGGATGGCCTCCCGCAAACACAGGATCGACGTAGGACTTGCCGCCGAGATCCGACCGACGCTGGCCTTCTGCCGTCCTGCCGGCCTGTGGATACTCGTGGGCCTGCTGCTGCGGTACTCATAGGGTGGCCTTTCCATTTGCCGTGATTTGTCGACGGATCTCGTCCAACGTGTCAAAGACGCGAGCGGTCCCTTCCATGGTGTGGAGGGAATGCTCCGCGTCCCCGTTCAAGATCGCGGCGGTAACCGCCCGGAGCATTGGCACATACCCGTTACCCTCTCGCGTGGTCTCATAAGTCTCAGTTGTTTCGCCCTTTTCGACGCTGAAACGGTGGACTGTGAGGCGTGACGCGAACCAGAAACCCGTGTCGATCGTGATCCACCCCCCGGTTCCCGAGAGCGATGCGGACTGGTCCAGGAACTCGACCATCGAGCTGGCACCTTGGGCGAAGCGTCCTCCGGGGTAGTTGAGGGTGTAGTTCTGGCTCAGGTCCACCGCGTCCTCCCGCATGACCCCGGCTGCGGTGATGCTCGACGGCTCACCGAGGAACATGTGGCTGAGCGTCACGGGGTAGATGCCCTGGTCCAGCAGTGCGCTGCCACCGGGCTTCCAGCGGCTTGAGTCGTCTTGGGGGAACGGGGCGCCGAAGGAGGATCTGACGCTGCGGATCTCGCCGATGACTCCGGCGTCGATGATCTCGCGTAGACAGGCGTAGAGAGGGTTGAACTTCATCCACATCGCCTCCATCAGGAAGGCTCCGGATCCCGCGGCGATGGCGGTGAGTTCCCGCACCTCCGCGGCATTCATGCCGATCGGTTTCTCGCAGAGGACATGACGGCCGCGCTCAAGCGCCACCCGTGCGAGCTCGAAGTGCGTCACATGGGGCGTCCCGATGTACACGGCGTCAATGTCGGCGTCGAGCATGCTGTTGTAGTCGTCGAAGCGGGTGGGGATGCCGAACGCGTCCGCGAAGTCGTGCGCCGACGACGCGTGGCGGCTGGACACGGCGACGACGTCCGCATTGTCTACCAGGGAGAAGTCCGCCGTGATCTGTTGGGAAATTCCTCCCGTTCCGGCGATGCCCCATCGCAGCTTTTTGTGGGACGACCACGGCGTTGTTTCTGGCGACACCGTCGGCGTGCACTGGGATTTGTCTTTTTCCATCAGTGCAAGTCAGCTCTTGATGCCGCCGGCGTAGCCCTGCATCAGCTTCTTCTGGGCAAAGATGTAGAAAGCCAAAACGGGCGCCATGGCGATCAGGACAACCGCGAAGCTCAGATTCCACTGCGACACCAAGCTCCCCACGTAGTTATAGACAACAACGGGAAGAGTCATAAAAGGCGACCCATTCAGGAAGATCACCGCTGTGAAGAAGTCGTTCCACACGAGCAGGCCCGAAAGGATGGCGACGGTCCCCGTCGCCGGCCCCATAAGAGGGAAAATGACGCGCGAGAAGATCTGAAAGCGAGAAGCCCCATCTATGGTGGCAGCCTCCTCATAATCCCGTGGCAGACGACGGAAGAACCCTGAGTAAAGGAAGACAGCAAACGGCATGGTCATGGCTGTGTAGATGATGACCATTCCCCATGGGTTACCGACCAAACCCAAGCTGCGGGCACCGATGTACAAAGGAAGCACCCCCAGTTGAGTCGGCAGGACAATGGCGATCAAGAAGATCCGAAAAACCCGGTTGGAGAGATTCCGCGTGCTCCGTGCGATCACGTAAGCCGCAGTCGACGAGAGGGCGATAAGCACAAGAACCGTGGAGATCGTAATCAGCAGGCTGCTGAATAGGCCCTGGTAGACATTGCCAGACTGGCTTCCGGCAGGCGAAAGCAGTTGGATGAAGTTGTCCAGCGTCGGGGTCGGAGGCGGCGCAAAGGCGGACGTCGTCAGCACCTGCTCCGTTGTCTTTAGCGAGGTGCTGATCAGTATCCAGAACGGAAGCAGGATGATGATACTGGCAATGACCACTAGGATTTCCCTGCCAAGTGTCCACTTCGTGTAGCGATGCATTTCTAGTCTCCAATGTTGGCGCGATCGCGCACAATGAACTGCTGGATGAGTGCGAGGATCAGGATGAAGATTGTGAGGATAAGCGCAGCGGCTGCCCCCAACCCGAACGCGCCATACAGAAACGTCTGCGTGTAGATCTGTGTCGCCAGCGTCTGGGTAGCGTCCCCTGGGCCGCCGCCGGTGAGTGTGAGGACCTGGTCGAAGACTGAAAGTCCCTGGATGAGTGTCAGCACAGTCGCTATGGCGACCGAGGGCTGAATCGTGGGCAGTGTGATGCTCCGGAATATCTGCCAGATTCCGGCCCCGTCGAGGGACGCTGCCTCTTCCAGCTCCACGGGGACCGTAGCGAGGCCCGCGAGGTAGATGACCATGACGAATCCGATGCTCTGCCAAACCATGACGGCCAATATGCACCAAAGTGCCAGCGCCGGATTTGCGAGCCAGTCCTGTTTGAATTGCCCGAGCCCACCAGCTTCAAGCGCCTGGTTGAGCGGGCCGTCGTAGGCAAAGATGAACTTCCAGATGAAGGAAACAGCCACCGAGCTGAGCACCACTGGCATAAAGATCAGGGCACGCAGCAGGTAGCGCGTCTTGAGCGTCCGGTTCAGCGCCAGAGCGAAAAGGAGGCCTAGGAGGTTCGTAAATACCACGAAACCTCCAGCCAGAAGCAGAGTGTTACGCACGGAACCCAGCAGGGCGGGGTCCTCAAAAACCTGGATGAAGTTGTCCAAGCCGACAAAGTTGAAGTCACCGAGCCCGGTCCAGTCGGTGAAGGCGAAGAATGCACCAAACGCTGTCGACATGTAGGTGACGACGAGTGTGAGGGCTACGGCAGGCAGCGCCCACCACCAACGGCCGAAGCCGACGCCGGAGGACCGCCTCGGTGGTTCCGGTAGTTGTTGTTCTATTTCTGTCCCCGGCGGGACGGTGCGTCCATTGGTAATTGTCACTGTCGCAGTTCCTTGCTTGTTGCTGGAGGGATAGGGATAGGTGCCGGCCGGAGTGAGGGCCGGCACCAGTCCGTTATTTGCCCCAGGCAGAGTCCATTTCTTTCAGAACATCCGCCGCTGACTTCTGTCCCGTGATCATTGCCGTCACGCCTTTGCCGAGGCTGTCGTAAACCTTGGCAGAGGGCCATTCAGACTGTCCGAGCGGGCGCACCTTGTCTGCCTTGTACAGTCCGCTGATCGGTTCGTAGCTCGCCGGCAAAGCATAATCCCCGAGATTGACCGGAAGAGTGCCCTGGCCCTTTGCGACCATCTCGGCCCCTACCTTGTCGGTGAAGTACTTCAGGAACTTCTTCACCAGAGTGGGACTCTTTGTCTTTGCGTTTCCCGCGAGTGCGAGCTCAGCGGTGCTGCCCAAGTACTTTTCCGATACGCCCGGCGCCGGCATGGGAACCACGACAGGGTCTACGGCACCCTTGGAGCCATCGGCAATACTCTTGGCGGCACCTCCGGGAGCGAAGAAGCCTAGGGCCTTGCCCTGGCCCATTGAGCTGATGAGAGTGTCGAAACCTGCGCCGGCCGCGCCGTCCTGGAAGCATCCGGCGTCGAACATCTGCTTCACGCCGTCAAGAGCCTCTTGCCAGCCCTTTTCACCTGCAAAAGTAGTTTTGCCGGCAGCACGGTCAGCATTCCAGTCCGGGTTCGGGCCGTAAACCGTGGAACTAGCCAACGTCATGGTCATGATGCCCGGGTTGCCAGGCACGGTACCCGCGAGCGCTGTCAGGGAGACGCCCTTGTCGCGGGCAACTTTGCACTGAATAAGGAAATCGTCAAAGGAGGAGTCAGCGTTCAGCGTCACTCCGAGTTCCTTGGCCTTGGCTTCATTGAAGATGAGGCCCGTAGGCATCGACGAGAGCGGCACCGCGTAGACCTTGTCGTCATATTTGAAGAGTTTTTCGATGCTGGCCGGCAGCTTTTCGCTGAATTCGGGGTCATTGAGTTCCAAGAGAAGGCCTGCTTTGGCGAAACCAGCCATCGCGGCAACCTGGCCTTGCCCGGAACGGATATTCATGACATCGGCGGCGTTTCCACCCTGCAGCTGGGTGGTTACGGTTTGGGGTTCAGTCTCAGCCGGCAGCTTGACCAGCTCAATCTTGGTGCCGGGGTTGGCTTTCTCAAACGCCGCTGCCGTGTCCTGAAGGAACGTGTCGGTGGGGTTGGTAGTCGAAAACGAGAACTTGATCGTCTGCGGCTCACTTCCAGCCGGCGCGGTCGAAGGCGAACCACCGCATCCGGTCAAAGCTACCGAACTTACTACTGCAGTGGCCGCAGCTGTGAACCATCCCCTGCGGGAACTGGAAAAATATGACACTGGTTACCTTTCAGACATCTTTGTCGAGGGGCGACTTCTCGGAAACGCTAAGCCCTCGTGGCTTCGGCGATCGGCATCAACAGCCTTCGCCTCTTGGATTCCAGTAGACCGAAGTTCGTTCGTTCCGTCCACGCGACTTTGCTTATGGCGTCCATCCACGGAACTGATGGTGCTTCGGATAGGCCGACAAGGGCCAAGACCAATTCTGATTATGACTCCCATCAGTCTTCCGGATAACCTGCGGGGTCCCGCAACAACGCCGGACACGTATGCTTGATGACATTCAGGGTGGGTTGGGTTCGCGTGGCATAGAGGTCACGCGAGCAATCCCCTCGGTGTCAACGGGTACCGGGCAAGCAAACGAAAACGCACCACTGTTTCGTCCCGCCTGTGCGCCGTTCGGCGGGACCTCAAGTTCCTGTTGGAGATCCACGGATCGGCGCAGCGCTGGGCTTCTTCATGGGTCAGCGCGACAGTCCGGTCCCGGCGGCTGGTGACGGAAGACGTACTGGAACTGACGCTGGAGACGGATGGCCCGGGACCGCTGGACTGGGAGCCAGAAGCGCATTTGGACCTAGAACTCCCGGGTGGTTCTTTGCGGCAGTATTCCCAGTATGGACAGACGGGGCATCTGAGCTGCGCATTGCCGTATTGAAGGAGGACAGCGGCCGTGGGGGCTCAAAGCTGATCCATGACGAGGTCAGTGTTGGAGACCGGCTGAATATCCGGGGACCGCGCAACCACTTCCGGCTGAAACCGGCACAATTCCTGTTATTCGTCGCCGGGGGAATCGGAATTACCCCCTTGCTGCCGATGATTGACGAAGCTGAGCGTCGCGGCGCGCCTTGGCGTTTGCTCTTTCTCGGCCGCCATCGGAAACGCATGCCATACCTGGAGGACCTTGTTCGGAGCCACCCATCAAACGTCTACGCTTGGCCAAGCAGCGAACGCGGACGGCATAACCATGACGACATCTGGCAGAAGCTACCGGCCGAGGACTCTTACGTGTATGAGTGCGGGCCCGATGAGCTGCTGGCCGGGCTGGAGGGCTCCGCAAACCAGCATCAGGCAGACTCCAGGCCTGTCGTGGAACGCTTAGCCGCCAGGAAAGTGCACCAGCCGAACCGCCGCATTGACTTAAAACTCGGTCGAAGCGGGAAAGCAGTGACGGTGGGAGAAAACGAGACCGTGCTGGATGCCCTCAACGGGGAGGGCGCCAACATACTCTCAACCTGCAGGGAAGGCACGTGTGGAACCTGCGAGGTGCGTGTCCTCGATGGCAGCCCGGAGCAGCGCGACTCCGTCCTCAGCTTGAGGAACGCCTCGCCAACCAGACCATGATGACGTGTGTCCCGGTGCCACGGCCGGAGCCATTTACTGGATCTCTAGGAGAGCCAAAACCGGGCGGATGCCGTCACTGCGGCATCCGCTCCGCTTTTGGTTCGGTCAGTGACTATGAAATTTGGCTCGTCGCACGAAGGCGGCGGGCAATGCGTTCGAGCGCATCGTCCACTGGTTCAAATGAGGCTGACAGGTTAAGGAATCCATGGAGCACTCCCCTGACCAGAACTTGCTCAACGTCGACGCCGGCCCCAGCCAGCGCGGCGCTGAACGCCTCTCCCGACGCACGGACGTCGTCGTACTCGGCATTCAAAACCAACGTCGGCGGGAGCCCGTCCAAATCAGCCAGGGCTGGAATTCCATACCCTGGCGGGTTGGAATGCAGGTTCCCCAAATAGTTTTCCTTGGAATAGCGGTACATCGCGGGAGACATCCTCATGGCGGGCATCATCTCTGCCTGCGCTCGGGCCAGGGAATCGGATGGCCTAGGGAAATCACCGTGCATCGACGGATATACCAGCACAATGTGCTCGGGAGCCCATGACTCCTCGTCCCGGAGGCGCAGAGCCGCGCCGGTTGCAAGGTTGGCGCCCGCACTCGCGCCGCCTACTGCTATGGATGCTAACCCCAGGTCTCCGGCGTTTTTCCGCACCCATCGAACCGCGGCGACTACGTCGTCCAGCGGGACAGGATAGGTGACACCATCTACCGCCAGACGGTAATCGACACTCACCACGACCGCCGACGCCCTGTGCGCCAATTCGCGGGCGGTCCAATCGGCTTCCTTCATGTCAAGATCGCCGAACCGGAAACCGCCGCCGTGCATCCAGACGAATCCGTTCCGTAGTCCATGGGCCGTTTCGGCTGGGGAGTAGATTCGCACTCGGATGGGGCCGTGCGGGCCGTCGATACTGCGGTCTTCGGTAACCACGTTGGGAGGAAGTGCAGCGTCGGGGTAGGCATCAAAGGCTTCCAACTGGCGAAGCATTTCCGGATTGGAAAGAGCTTCCTCCAGGGATGGCACACCGTCCAGCAGCGCTAGCCTGGATGCAATTTCAGGGTGAAAAGGCACGGGATATTTCCTTACGTTAGTCTTTGACGGCTTCCAGAAGCCTGATCCGGGCCGCGCTGATTTTGTCTCCCTGCAGAACCTGAAGCCGTTCATCACCGTTAAGGAGGCGACCCTCCTGCCAGCCCTCGTCCGTGAGCCGCAGCTCACGGACGGAGTCAACTTCGAGTTCAGTGCCTTCCTTGTGGAAGTCGAGCAATGCACCCTGGCCCACGACGACGTATTCCAAGGGGCCTGCCGCGATGATGAGTCCGAACGGGCGCCCGTCACCGGGTGTGTGCCCATGCGCCGCCCCAACCGTTTCGCCCGGCAGTTCCGGCGGGGGCGGCAGGACGACGCCGGCATCTAGGAGCATGGCGGTATACAGCTTGGCCGCGTTACGGATGGTGACGGAAGTGCCGGCCAAAGTGGCAGTGACCGCGTCCTCGTCCTGTTCCAGTGCGAAGCCAAAAATCCGCCCATCACGCTGGGCGTCGACGATGTCAACGGTGAGGGCTAGCATCGCCTTGCATGCCTCACCGTACTGGCTGCCTTCCCGGCCATCCTCCAACCCGAAGACGTGATAGCCGAACCCGTTGAAGCGGCCTACGGCCAGGAAGGCGTCGCCGGCGCGGAACCTGGCCTCCGGGATAAAGAGCGGGTTGTCCGCCGAAGCGTACTGTGACATCACCTCGGCGGAATTGGGGACGTAGATGTCCGGGGCCAGGAAGTCGATCGAAGGCGCCGCGGCCCGCCAGACAGGCAGCATCTTCGCCGTCGGGCCCCCGCTCGGGTAGAGGCCAGGGACATCCTGACCGGCCTGCGGACCGAGCCAGGCATTGGCGAACGCGGGGAGGTCCAGGATGGCCTTCCCGGCTGTGGCCAGCCCCCCGACGTAGGAGGCAAAGGCCCACGCCATGAATACTTCGTCAGCCACTGGGTTACTGTCGCCGAAGTGCTCGGCCCAACTCTTGTCCTCATCGAGGGCTGAATTAAGGACGCTGGCCACTCCGGGGTCAAAAGAGGCAGGATCGTTTGCCAGTGCCTTACGAAGCTCCTGCGGAAGCGGGGATTTCCACGCCGCCTCGGCCAGCGGGCTTCGATCCCTTCCGGCCCCCAACAAACCGACCTCGTTTTCGATCTGGACGAGGATCACAGTGTGCGCCCGGTCGGTTGCTGCGAGGTGGCGCATGAGGGCGCTGTAAGCCGCCCTGTCGGCCTCGAATAGCTCATCGGAAAAGACCGACAGCGTGGGCCGTGGCATTGACCCTTTGTAGGAAAACGGCGTTTCCATTGGGTCCGGTCCCCGGTCTGCGCGGGGAAAGCGTTCCCGGTCTGCGCGGACCCACGTCGGCGCATAGGTGGAGGAAGCGTTCTTGAAGGCGCCAAACCAGATAAGTACGAGCCGCATTCCCGCCGAGCGGGCGTCTTGCAGTAGTCCGTCAACGATGGAGAAGTCGAAGGTCCCTTCAATCGGCTCTACCTGGTCCCATGCCACGGTGGCGATCACAGTGTTGGCACCTGACGTGGAGATCTTGTCCCAGACCCTGGCCATGTACTGCCGGTCGGATGAGCTTGAGTTGTGCAGTTCCCCACCAAGGCAAAGGTAAGGTCGGCCGTCGACAATAAGTCGGGTGTGACCGTCATGGCGTTCGAGACGCGGGATGTTGTTCATGTGGAGCTCTTTCCTCAGTGTTCAGGAATGTTGATGATGACCAGTGACCACGGACTAAGTCAGCCGCACCACCGTGTGCACGCTGCTTTCAAGACCGCCGCCGACATGGACCTCAAATTCACCCGGTTCCACGACGTAGAGTCCCTCGTTGTCCCAGAAACCGAGGTCGTGCCAGCCGAGATCGAAGTTCAGCAACTCGGTTTGGCCGGTTTCCAAAGACGTACGGGCAAAAGCACGGAGCCTCCGCAATGGCTGGGCAAGCGAAGCCACCCGGTCACGAATGAAAACAAGTGTCACCTCGTCGCCGGAGCGGTCTCCGGTGTTGGTTAGAGGGATCTCGACCCGGAAAGTCCGTCCGTCGCGCAGCGCGGCCAGCGGCAGCTCCCCTGTTTCAACCCGGAGCGGACCGTAACCGAACGATGTGTAGCTCAGCCCATGCCCGAACGCGAACTGCGGCCCCAACGGCAGGTCAAGGTACTTGGAGGTGTAGCGGTCGTCCGTGTTGCCGGGCCCCATAAGCGCCACGTCAACGTCGCCCTCTTCCAGGCGGGCAGAGACGGTTGCCGGACGCCCCGTGTTTTCGTGGTCGTAGTAGATGGGCACCTGGCTGGACGACCTCGGGAAGGTCATCGGCAGCCTGCCACCGGGATTTACTTCCCCGTTCAAGGCCCTTGCCACTGCCGCGGGTCCTTCCAAACCGAGGTGCCAGGCTTCCAGAACGGATGGAGCTGAATCGATCCAGGCACCGGTCACCAGCGGACGGCCGTTAAACATAATCACCGCAAAGGGCTTGCCCGTGCCGGCGATCGCCCTGATCAGCTCTTCCTGGCCGCCCGGCAACCTGAGTTCGCTGCGCGAACTGGCTTCCCCTGTCAGGGACGAAGGTTCGCCGACGGCAACAAGGATGACGTCATGCTGCATTGCCGATTCGACCGCTTCAGCCAGGAGCACCGGGTCCTCATTAAAAAATCCGCTGCCCTCCTTAACCGTCAGTGACCAGTCGGCGCATTGCTCACGGATGGCGTCGGCGAGCGTTCCGGAGGGCTCGGCAAACGACTGTACCCATGCACCGAGGTGGTCATTGCTCTCCGCGTAGGGCCCGACGAGCAAGACCCTGCGCGGTGATGGACCAAGAGGAAGGACGCCGCCGTCGTTCTTGAGAAGAACCAGGCTCTTTTCAGCCGCTTCCCGGGCAGCCAGCCGGGTTTCATCAGACGCGGCTGTTAGCTCCAAAGCAGGATCCCTGTACGGATCATCAAAAAGGCCGAGGGCATGCTTCAGCCGCAGGACACGGCGGACAGCGTCGTCGACCCTGTGGGGTGACACGTCCTTGGGCAACAGCAAAGTAGCCCCGTCGGCGCTGACGGCGTTGCCGCCCATCTCGACATCCAGGCCGGCCATGTAGGACTGCTGGAGCGCGTCGCTAAGATCCGAGGCCACACCGTGGTCGATCAGGTTGACGACTCCATCCGCGTCACCGACCACCACACCTTCGAATCCCCACTCCTCTTTGAGGAGCCCCGTCAGAAGGTGCGCGTTTGCGTGTGCGGGCCGCGCGGACACCGTGTTGAAAGCCGCCATGACCGTAGCGGCGCCGGCCTCGACGGCCGCACGGAAAGGTTCAAGGTAGACGTTCCGGAGTCGCTGAATGGAGACGTCCACCGTGTTGTAGTCACGACCCCCTTCGGCGTGCCCATAGGCGACGAAGTGCTTGGCGCAGGCCAAGATGGAGTCCTCGTGCGCAAGGGATTCGCCCTGGTATCCACGGATCTTCGCGGCACCGAACACGCTGTTGACGTGAGTGTCCTCGCCGAAGCCCTCCACTACACGGCCCCACCTGGGATCACGGGATACATCGATCATCGGCGAGAACGTCCAGTTCACGCCTCCGGACCCGGCCTCTTTGGCTGAGATGCGGGCGTCGGTTTCAGCCACGGCGGGATCGAAGCTGGCGGCCTGCGCGAGCGGAACCGGGAACGTGGTCCGCTGTCCGTGGACCACGTCCAGCCCGACAAGCAGCGGGATCCCGTGCGGCGTCTCCTCACGGGCTGTCTGCTGGAGTTCGTTGGTGGCTTTGGCGCTGCGCGGCCAGAAGACAGCGCCGATTCCTCCCCTGGCTAGGTCCTTGGCATCCTCGAGCTGCGGGCGGAAGGCGATCTGGAGTTGGGCGAGTTTCTGCTCCCAGGTCATGGCGGCGAGGAGCTCCTCGATTGCTGCCTCGACTGTTTCACTCCGCGGATCATGTCCGGCTGTACGGGTGGCCAAGTGTTCGCTCCTCAGATGGTGTGTTCAAGCAGGAGCCCGTTGCTGCCGTCCTCGGACATGGATCACAAGCTGCCTCAATCAAGGTAGGTCAGGTCACAGGTGCCATGGAAATAGTTATCCCCTATGCTCACCATCTTCTCTCCGGATGGCCGTTTTCCCCCATGTGTTTTGCTCACGTCCTAAGGTGAAACAAGTTCCGGCGGCGGCTGCCGTCTCCCTGCCCGAAGGACGATCCTGTGTCCAATGACGCCACGCCCCCGCATTCCCCAGTCGGAGGGTTGTTGTTCAGTAGTTTCGTCAACCCGCCCCAGTCCGCGAGGCCCCGTGCCTGGTGGCACTGGATGGACGGAACGTGGATGAAGCGGGAATCACGAAGGACCTCGAATGGATGGCCGCCTCGGGCGCGGGCGGCGTCCAGGCATTCACGGGGTCGATGGGCACCCCGCAGTACACACAAGAACAGGTTGCTTTCCGCTCCCCCGCATGGCAGTCTGCGATGAAGCACGCGGCCACCACAGCGGACAGGCTTGGCCTCGAGCTTGCCGTCGCAACGTCGGCGGGCTGGAGTGCTACCGGCGGACCGTGGGTGCGCCCCGCTGCCGGGATGAAGAAGCTCGTGTGGAGCGCCGCGCAGGTGACCGCCGGCCAGGCCGAGCCGGTCACCGTGCCAGCACCGCCGTCGTCGTCCGGTCCCTATCAGGACGTGCCGTTCGCGGCAATCCGGAAGGATCCTGTCGGCGTGCCGGACCATTATGACGACGTCGCCGTGGTGGCATTTCCGCGGCGGGACGGCCACCTTCCCCTTGAACCGGAACAAATAAGTACCGGCCGACCCTCCTCTGGAGGGCGGACGCTGGAGTCGCTCGCGGACGGCCGCTTCTGGCCTCCAGCTGAACTTCAGTCTGACGGACAAACCGGTTGGCTCCTGGCTGACTTCGACGGGCCAACCACGGTTTCGTCGGTCCGCGTCGGGTTGCCCGCGCAGCACGGATTCGGTGCGCCCCCTGCTCCCCGGGCACGTCTCGAATCAAGTGACGACGGCGTTATGTTCAGCACCGTCGTTGATCCCCCGGCGTCGTCCTCACCGGTTCGCTCGGCGAGCTTTCCCGCCGTCACAGCACGGTGCTTCCGGCTGGTGCTGGAGGCCGGAACCGCGGGGACCTTTCCTGTAACGCGCGGGGTCAAACCGCTCGGGTTCCCTGCGCCCCCGGGACGCATCCCGACGTTTAACGTCTCTGCGCTGCAGCTCTTCTCCGGAACACGGATCCACCGGGCGGAAGAAAAGGCTGGCTTTGCGCCCGTACCTGACTTTTACGCGCTCGACGGCGGCCCAAGCCCGGCTTCCGACGCTGTCCGGCCGCAGGACATCATTGACGTCACTGGCCTTCTCCGCCCGGACGGAATTCTGGACTGGAAGCCCGACGATGGCGAGTGGACGGTTCTCAGGTTTGGACACTCCCTGACCGGGCACCTCAACGCTCCGGCCCCCGTCGACGCCACCGGTCTGGAGGTGGACAAGCTCGACGCCGGCCTGGTCTCAGAGTACTTGGAGCAATACTTGGGCTTCCTCGAGGATGCCCTCGGCACAGAGCTCCTTGGCACTGAGGGCGTATCGGCCCTGCTCAGCGACAGCATCGAGTCCGGGCCGCAGAACTGGACTGCCACCATGCGGAAGGAATTCAGCGAGCGCCGCGGCTACGATCTGCTGCCGTGGCTGCCCGCGGTCACCGGCGTTATTGTGGGCGACGCCCAGGAGAGCAACGCCTTCCTCTGGGACCTCCGGAAGACCATCTCCGAGCTCCTCGCCGAGAACCAATACGGAACCATTGCAGGCATCGCCCGCGAACGGGGCATGACCTACTACGCGGAGGCCTTGGAGGACCACCGGCCACAGCTGGGCGACGACCTTGAAATGCGCTCCCACGCGGACGTTCCCATGGGTGCCATGTGGTGCTACGAACCTGAAGCTGGCCCTCAGGCGACCTACGTTGCCGATCTTCGCGGTGCGGCCTCGGTGTCGCACGTCTATGGCAAGGCAGCCACGGGCGCAGAGTCCATGAGCGGCTTTGGGAAGCCGTTCGTCTTCACACCACGGAAGCTCAAGCCGATCGTGGACATGGAGTTTGTGCTGGGCGTCAACCTGATCAACATCCACACCTCCCCGCACCAGCCGGATGCCGTTCCAAAGCCCGGCATCACCCTGTCGCCGTACCTCGGCCAGTCCTTTTCCAGGAACGAAACCTGGGCTCACGCGGCCAAACCATGGCTCGACTACATGGCCCGCTGCAGCCACCTGCTGCAGCAGGGAACCCACGCGGCGGATGTCGCCTATTTCTACGGCGAAGAGGCTCCGGTGACCGGCGTGTTCGGCGACTCGGCGCCGGAGGTTCCCGAAGGCCACGGCTTCGACTTCATCAACCTGGACGGCCTGCTCAACCACGTCGCGGTCACTCCCGACGGCGACCTTCTCACCACCGGCGGGACGCGGTACCAGTTGCTGTACCTCGGCGGTTCCAGCCGGTGAATGACGTTGGCCGCCGTTGGACGCATTTCCGAACTGCTCGACGCCGGTGCCACCGTTGCGGGTTGGCGTCCTGAAAGCTCGCCCGCCCGTAGCGACAACCCCACCGTCTGGGCCGCCGCCGTCGAGAGCCTCTGGGATGGCCGTCCCGGCTTGCTGGACCTTGCGGGGGTACCGGTGCCCGATGGCGTGGCGGCCGCACTCGCCAGGGTGGACGTGGAGCCGGACTGGGCTGTTACCGCATCCGAAGGGGCAACCCTGCCCGTTATCCACCGCCGCCTCGATGGAGCGGACCTGTACTTCGTCAGCAACCAGCTAGAACGGCCCGAGAAAATCACTGCGACGTTCAGGGGCGAGGCAGCTTCCGCGGAGGTATGGGACCCGGTCCAGGCCTCCCGGTCCACAGCCGGCATGTGCACCGAAGCCGGGCGGACCGCCGTCGAGTTTCGGCTGGAGCCGTTCGGATCGGCGTTCATTCTCCTGCGACATGACGGCGCAGGGACTGCTGACGACGCGGCTGGTCCTTTGGGCAGTCTGCAGCGGCCTGCCACGGCGGAAGTCACGCTGGAGGGACCTTGGGTCGTCACGTTCGACGGCGATAACCAGTCGCCGCCTCCGCTGACCCTAAGTGCCCCGGCGCCGTGGAGCGGGCCGGGGGCGGACGCCCACGCACCCGATGTGAGGTACTTCTCCGGGACTGCAACGTATGGGCACACGTTCCACGCCGATGCTCCACTTTTGGGGGCGGATCGACGCTTGGTTCTGGATCTGGGCGACGTGAGCGACCTTGCCGAGGTCCGACTGAATGGCCACATCGTGGGCACCGTGTGGACGTATCCTTTCCGGATCGACATCACTGATACCGTCCGCCCCGGCGCGAACGCGCTGGAAATCGCGGTGACCAATGCGTGGTGGAACCGGATGGCCGGCGGCGACCACACGCGTCCGGGTGCCACAATCTTTGAGGCCAACGCCGAGGTTCTCCCTGCCGGTCTTCACGGCCCCATACGGCTGACCGCTTATCCGAGGTGATTTCCAGATGTCAAGACTGCGGAGCCGGGGTGGGCCCCGGCTCCGCAGTCGTCCTGGTTCCTTCTATTCGCCCGGAGATGACTCCGAGAGACGCTGCTCCGGCATAAATACGGATAGCAGCACACCGATACCGAAAATGCCAGCAAGCAAGGAAAAGATGGGCAGGAACGCTCCCGCGTAGATCTCCGCCACCCCGGACTGGAGTGCAGCGGAAAGCTGTTGGGCCTCGTCGGGGTCCGTGATCGCCGACGACGGGAGGCCCAGGCTGTTGTTGGCCGCTCCCTGCGCCAGCAGGGTGGCGAAGAGACCGCCGAAAACGGCCGTTCCAACCGTGACCCCGAGTTCCAGCAGGTAGCCCAGCGAGGCTGTCACGCCGCCCACCACCGAATGTGGCATGGCGTTCTGGGCAACTACTACCGTGAGCTGCATAAAGCTGCCTACGGCCAGGCCCAGAAGGGCAAGCAAGATACCGACCACCGGCAAGGGCGTTCCGGGCTGAAGGAAGCGAAGGCAGATTGCCACCGCAGCGGCCAGGGCTGAACCGGCGAGCGGAAAGATCTTGTACCTGCCGGTGCGGCTGACGATCCATCCGCTTACGTTGCTGGACACCATCATGCCGAGGACCAGGGGCAACAGAATGAGCCCAGCGACTGAAGCCGACGTCGAATAGACCATCTGCACATAGCTCGGCAGATAGGCCACCACGCTGAACAGGCCGGCACCGATGACCAGCCCCAGCCCCGCAGCGTTGACCACAGGCCAGCTCCGGAACATACGCATCGGTATCAGGGCATTCTTCGAGCGGATTTCAACCACAACAAAGAGCACGCCGAACACCGCTGCGGCCACGCCCAGGCCCGACAGGAGTTCTGCCGGAATGCCCGGTTCGGTGGACAGGGCAACAAGCCCCACCAAGGCGCAGGTGAAAATGACCATAAGGGCGGTCCCCGGCCAATCCACGCCGCCCGATCCCCTTACGGACTTCACCCGGCGCAGTGAGAACGCCATGGCCAGAGCCAGCACGCCGACCGGGAGATTGATCCAGAACACCCAGCGCCAGCCGACCGTATCTGTAATGGCCCCGCCCACCAACGGGCTGACCACTGTCGCTATGCCAAAGACGGATCCGAGCGGCCCGACGTACTTGGCTCGTTGCCGCGGTGGCACCAGATCGGCGATGATGGCGCCGGGCAGGACTGCCATCCCGGCCCCGCCCAAACCCTGGATGCCGCGGAACAGCGAGAGCTGGAACATGTCCTGTGCGAAGCCGCACAGGACGGAGGCTCCGAGGAAGATCACCAGAGCGATCATCATCAGGGCGGGGCGGCCGAACCTGTCGCCCAGCCGCCCGTAAACGGGCATGGCCACTGTCATCGCCAAGGTATAGGAGGTTATGACCCAGGCCATGTGCCGGGCGCCATCCAGCTCACCAACCACCGTTGGCAATGCTGTGGCCACGATCGTGTGGTCCAGTGCTCCCAGCAAGACGATGATGAGCAGGGCGGTATAAACCCGTGCGATACGGACTCCCGCGGCAGGCGTCCTGCCGGGGGCCGGTGTCTCCGAAGGAGACGCGTCCGGAGGTGAATCAACTGTTTCGACGTGGGCATTCGTGGTTTGGGACAAGTTTGAACGGCGCACCGCAACCTCGTTCTGGTTAGCCAGCCGGACTGGCTCGACGCCAGCCAGGTGCGCGTCCGGGGGAATGTCCACCCCGACCGACGGGCCCTGTGAGGCCCCAGCGTCCCGTCGAACCTATCACCGGGGGCCGCGTGCAGGGAGGGAAAGCAGCATCCGAATTTTCGATAGCGCGCATACCTTGGAACGATTTCCGCGGCTCCCGTTCGACGCGTTTACTGGATGAAAACTCAACGAAGAGGAGAGCTCCCGATGACACAGATCATCCCCGCTTCCACTGCTGAATCCCAAGAGACGAGTCCCGACAACGCGGCCTGGTTCCGCTACGTCCTGGGCCAGTACCCCACCGGCGTCACACTCATCACCGCAGCACCCGACGGATCCGAATCTGCCGGCATGGTGGTGGGCACCTTCAGCTCGGTTTCCCTTGACCCGCCGCTGGTGGCGTTCATGCCCGATGTCCGTTCCACCAGCTGGCCCAAAATCCAGGCAGCCGGCTCCTTTTGCGCGAATGTGCTCACCGCCGGTCAGCAGGATGTCTGCCGGGCATTCTCGCGCAAGGCCGAGGACCGTTTCAGCTCCAGCGAGTGGGGCGACACTCCGTCCGGCAGCCCCAGGCTTGAGGGAGCAGCCGCATGGATCGACTGCGACATCGAGAACGTGATCCGCGCTGGAGACCACGACATCGTCATCGGGCGTGTCAAGGCGCTTGGGGTTGGGGCCTCAAAGGAACTTCCTTTGCTCTTCCTCCGCGGCGGCTACGGCTCCTTCAGCATTCCGTCGATCATTTCCCCCGCAACGGCCCTCACCCGACACGTCAAAGCAGCAGACGCGGCCCGCCCCGAGATCGAGGCCCTCGCAGAGGAGCTCAAGCTTGAGGTCCTGGTCAGCGGCGTGGTGGATGACTCCGTCGTGGTCCTGACCGCAGCAGGCATGGCCAGCTCCCCCAGCGGTTCGCCCTCACGGGTAGGTGTTTCCTTCGGTCTGGCGGCGCCCCTCGCTCCCCTGCACGTCGCATGGGCCGGGGACCCGGCGGAGTCCCGCTGGATCGCCAACGCCCGCAACGTTGTCGGCCATGTTGATCCCGACGTTGCCCATGCCGAACTGCAGCAGGTCCGCGAAACGGGCTACGCCGTGTCGGCAGGAGCAGCGACTGCGGCTGAATTTGAACGCATGGTTGTGGTGCCCAGTGATACCGCTGCCCCGGATCTCAGCGGCGTACTCCCCAAGCTGCTGGAACGCACCGCGTCGTCGGGGCCGGCGTCGATCGATGACCCTGCCGGCGTCACATCCCTCCACGCCCCGGTCTTCGATGTGAACGGCCAGGTGGCCGTCACGCTGACCCTCAACGGCTTCTCTGGTGCGGAATCCACTGCACGACTGGCGGAATGCCGGGACCGACTGGTGGCGGCCGCCGGTGCCATCACTGAAGGGATTGGAGGCCGGCCTCCGCGATAAGCAGGGCAGGAGCCACGCAAGTCATTGACCCTGCTGGTGTCCTGATCCATAATTAGTATCAGTATTCTAATTCGAATTTGAGCCAACGGTAATTATCTGCGGCTGCCATCCCCTCAATGTGGAGAAGAACATGGTCAACCTGCTGACAGCCGACCTCAACCTACTCGTGGCGCTGGACGCTTTGCTCATCGAGCGGAACGTCACGCGCGCCGGTGCGCGGATTGGTATCAGCCAGCCTGCCATGAGCTCGTCCCTGCAAAGATTGCGCAGGCAGTTCGACGATGAGTTGCTGACCCGAGTCGGTTCGGCTTACGAATTGACCCCGCTGGCCCAGGTCCTCAAGGAGGATGTCTCCGACATCCTGCGTCTCGTGGAACGCACGTTTGACGCTCAGGCAGTCTTTGATCCGGCGTCCTCAACAAGGAGTTTCCGCGTTATCACGTCCGACTACTGCCTAACCGCATTGTCCGGAAAACTGATGGCCATGCTCCAGGAGGAGGCTCCCGGGGTGCAGGTCCACTTTGATGCAGTCACGCCTTTGGCGGTCGAACGAATCAAGGAGACGCTGCAGAACGCAGACCTGATGCTCATACCCAAGGGACACTTCTCCGGGTTCCCGCACACCGAACTGTTTACCGACAACTGGGTGTGCGTTACGGGAGCCGACTCACCCGAGCGCACGCTGACCATAGAAGAGATGCGGGACGCACGGTGGGCCAGGCTCTTCGGGGCCGAGGTGGCTTCCACCCTTGCCGACCGCAGGGTCTACGATCTCCAGTTGGGCGAAAAGACCGATGTGATCGTCGATACGTTCTTGATGCTTCCTTTTGCTGTGGCGGGCACGGACCGACTGGCCCTGGTGCAGGAACGCCTGGCCCGTTTGCTTGCCGCCGTAGCCGGTGTCCGGATCATGCAGTTGCCTATCAGCCTCCCCACGCTGGTGGAGTGCGCCTGGTGGCACCCGTCGAAGTCCGGCGACCCGGGTCACCAATGGTTCCGGCGACTCGTCGCCAAAGCTGCCGCCCAAATCGAACCCGTTTCGCCCAGCGCGTCCATTTCCACCAGCCATGAGGGCAACGACGACGCCACTGCCACGCAGCAACTGGCCTAGCACTCATTGGCGCCACAACCTTTCACATACCACTTCCAGGAGTTCCCATGCATTTTTCGCTGTTCCTCACTTCCCGTTCCAGCAGCCCCGAAGAAGACCGCCCGGTCATGAAGGCCATGGTGGAGCACGCCGTGGACGCCGAGCAGAAGGGCTTTGACGCCGTCTTCCTCCCCGACCACCACTTCACCGGCTACGCTCCTCCGGCCAGCGATCCTTTTGTTTTTGCCGCCTACCTTGCCGGGAAGCTGGAACGGATGCACTTCGGTTTCTCCGTCCAAACCCTAGCCCTGCACCACCCCGTCCGCTTCGCCGAGAGGCTGGCCCTGCTGGACCAGCTGACGGACGGGAAGTTGCTGGTGGGCGTTGGCAGCGGCACCACTCCGGAAGAAATGATCGGCTTTGGGGTGAAGTTCCAGGACAGCTCGCGCCTCGCCAACGAAAACCTTGAGATTGCCGAACGGCTGTGGGCCAAGAAGCCCGGTGACGAGCCTGTTGCCTTCGACAACGGCCACTATCGCGGCGCCGTGGTGTCCCGGATTGTTCCGGCCCCGTACACGAAGCCGGAACCACGCGTTATGTCGGTCGCGTCCCGGCCCTCCAGCGTTGAGCGCGCAGCAAAGAAGGCCCAACCAGCGTTCATCCTGGCGTTCACGCCCCCGATCATCGACAGCGGCAATGCCTACGAAGAAGTCAAGAAAAACTTCACCACGTACCGCAACGCCCTGGAAGCGGCCGGCCACTCGGAAGAGGCAGTCAAGGCGGCCCTGGAGTGGACCACCCACTCCTACCAGCACGTGCACATCGCCGAAACCGACGAGCAAGCCGCCGCCGAATTGGACATTATCCTTGAGCAGTACCAGCAAGCTGTAGAGCGCGAGCATGCCGCAAACAAGGCCGCCGAAGCCATCAGTGGCGTGAACCTCCGCCCGGCCCCGGATGCCCGGACGGAGGGCTACAAAGGCACTTGGTGCCTGCACGGCAGCCCGGAGACCGTGGCAGCAGAACTTCAGAAGTACGCCGATCTGGGTATTGGGAACGTCCTTCTCGCCCTTATGGGAGGTCCGCTCACAGAAGAGCGCCGCCGTTTCACCGAACAGTCCATGCGCCTCTTCTCCGAGCGAGTCCTGCCACTGCTCCGCTCGTCCGACGTTGCTGGCGAGGTCATCGGCGAGAAGGTCGCTGCCCTGTGACGGCTGGCCCGGCGACAGATACTGGCGTGGGAAACGCCCCAAAGACTGGTCCCGACATCACGGGCGCTGAACTTACGGGCGGCCTCAACGGCTGGAGCACGACCGCTAGTAAAGAGGCGGGCGTGGAGGAAATGGTGCTACTGGACGGTCCGTTGGGCCTCGTCAGTAAAGCCATGGATGAGCGGGACACTTCCCTCATTATGCCTTCCGGGACTGCGTTGGCCGCCACCTGGAATCCGGCACTGGTCTCGGAAATCGGCCAGCTGGTCGGCCAACAGGGCGGCGAGCGGGGCGTGTCCGTCGTCTTGGGTCCGAACTTGAATCTGCCGCGGTCTCCGCTCTCGGGCCGGGCTTTCGAAATGTTTTCGGAGGATCCCTACCTCACCGGGGTGCTTGGTGCCGCGTGGGTGGAGGGCGTTCAGTCCCAGGGTGTGGGGTCCTGCGCCAAGCACGTGGTGGCCAACGACACGGAGACCGAACGACGCAGGATGAACTCCCGGGTTGAGCCGGGAACCCTGCGTGAAACGTACCTTCGGCCATTCGAAACGGCGGTACGTTCAGCAAACCCGTGGATGCTCCTGATGGCGTACAACCGGGTCAACGGGACGCATTGCGCGCAGCACGCGGAGCTGATCGGCATCCTGAAGAATGACTGGAAGTACGACGGCGTTGTGGTGTCAGACTGGTTCGGCGTGGACGATACCGTTGGAGCAGCAAATGCCGGACTGGACCTGGAGATGCCGGGTCCGGCCAGGTATCTTGGTGCACGCTTCGCGGACGCCGTCACTGCCGGTGAGGTTCCCGAACCGCGGCTGCATGACGCCGTTGAACGCCTCACCCGGCTTGCCGACAGGGCCGGGCGGCGGACCAGCGGCACCGCCCCCGTACCTGCCTTTCTCCGGTCTCCAAGGGAGCAGCGGGATGTCCTTTGCAAGGCGGCGGCGGCATCGTTCGTGCTGCTGGAGAACCGGGACAACCTGCTGCCGCTGGATCCGGCCCGGATCAAGACCTTGGCTGTCGTAGGTCCAAATGCCGCGAAGCCGTGCTTCCAGGGCGGAACGTTCGCCACCGTCCGGCCGGAAGGGGCGCTGGTGACGCCACTCGAAGCCATCCGGGAAGCCGTCGGTCCGGATGTCGAAGTCCTATACGCGCCGGGGGCCGTGCCGTCGTCGGCGATGTCACTGACTGAAATGGGCAGCACCGCACCCGATGGCACGCACGGCGTGCTCTTGGAAGTCCTCTCCCCAGCTGCGGACAATGGCACGGACGATGTCCTGTACAGCGAGGTCCGGCAGGCGTCCTCGTTCGTGTGGTTCGGTCCCGTTCCCGGGCTCGGCGCCGACGCACCGGGGCGGGCGCGCATCACGGCGCGGCTGACACTGGAGGCGGCTGCGCGCTGGGAGTTCGGAGCAGGCGGCACCGGCGTCAGCTCGCTCAGCGTGGACGGCAAGCGGGTGCTGGAGGTTCCGCCTCCGGCCCCGGATGATGTCATGGGTGTCGTCGCACGCGCGGACACCCAGCAGATCACCCTCGACCTGCCAGCCGGCGAAGTCGAGGTGGTGGTCGAGATGGCTTTCCAGCCCGGCAGGGTCCAGGCCATCACGGCAGTTGCGGCCCCCGGGCAGTCATCCGATCCCCTGACAGACGCGGTGGCCCTCGCGGCCCGCGCGGACGCCGTCATTGTGGTGGTCGGCGACGAGCAGGGCTCCTCCCGTGAAAGCGCAGACCGTACGACGGCGGCCCTCGACCCTGCGTGCGACCGCTTGGTTGCCGCCGTGGCCGCGGTCAATACGGAGACCGTGGTGGTGGTCAACGCCTCCCGCGCCGTGCTGCTGCCGTGGGCGGACGACGTCAAGGCCGTGCTGATGGCTTGGTTCCCGGGACAGGAATTCGGGCGGGCACTCGCGTCTGTTCTCACCGGCCTCACCGCACCGTCCGGCCGGCTCCCGGTGTCCTTCCCCGAACGGGACGAGGACATCCCCGGTTGGGGGCATGGCCTGGACGCTGAGCTCACCCTGGAGTACGAGGCCAGCGAGCCCATGGGTTACCGGCACTACCAGGCAACGGACCGGGCACCGCGCTACCCGTTCGGCTACGGCCTGGGATACACGAAGTTCACGCTCGTGAACGCCGTGTCGTCACGTACAGGACTGCAGAGTGGCGACCCGGCAGACGGCGTAGAGGGTGCTTTGGTCCGGGCGACTGTGCGGAATGCCGGTGAATCTGCAGGCCGGGACGTCATCCAGGTCTACGGTAGGGTCACCGGCGAAACCGGGTTCCGGCTCATGGGTTTCACTGCTGTTGATGTGGCCGCCGGCGCCATTGTTGAGGCACGGATTGTCTTGGATCCACTCGGCTTCCGGCGCTGGGACGCTTCGGCGGCGCACTGGGTGACCCCGTCCGGAGAGTGGGAGCTGCGTGTGGCGCGGAACGCCGCCGATGACGGAATCCTCTGTAGGATCGCGTTGTGACGCTTCCGGAGACCAAATCCCGCGAGCCAAAGCAGGCCAGGAGCCGCCAGTCGTTTGAAAAAACGATCGAGGCGGCCCTGGCCCTGCTTCAGGACCGGGGCAGCGACGAGTTCACGCTGGCCGACGTCAGTGCGCGTTCCGGCGTGTCCATCGGCTCCATCTACGCACGCTTCGAAGGCAAGGACGAGCTCCTCCGCGTCGCCCACGGACGCAAGATGGACGACATCGACGCCGTCTCGAGCCATCTCTTCGAGGCGCTGCCCATGCTTCCGGAAGCCGGGCTGGACTCCGTGGCGCGGGAAGCCGTGGACCGGACCATCGAGGTCCTTCGCCGGTACGCGGACATCCTCCGCCCGTTCATGCTGCGCGCCACGCACGATGAAACCATTTCGCGTCGGGGTGCCGCGTCGCATGCCGCCCTCGCGGCCCATTTCGCGGAGGTGCTGCGCAAGTGGCCCGGCGGCTTCCTCGGCCAGGACGAGATCGACTGGTGCTTCAACGTGGCCTACAGCGTGATTGCGCGCAGGCTGGGCCTCGGCAGCACCATGGAAGGCAGCGGCAGCCTGGAATGGTCAGAGATCGCCGAGAAACTCGCCGGCATGGTCGCGTCCTATCTCATGGCCGGACTGGAGGACGCCGACGGGGCTTGATCCTCCCGGCATAGCTTTGGGCAATACCGGCTATCCAAAAGCTCGTCTTCCGGACCCTTCCCACCTATCGGCATAGTGGAAATCAGCAATGAAACAGTTGATTGAAGGAGAATCCCGTGCACATTCGCGTCAGCCCCGGGTCAGTAGCTTTGGATGAACCCGATGATTGCACCACCTTCAAAGTCCTGCTGTCGGACGAGGCGAAGGACAGCTTCCCCGCCCTGCTCGAGTCGGCCTCGGCTGGGAGGCTCGACGATCAGGATGTCCTGGTATCGGTCGATTGGATCCGTGGCGAATGCGCCGGCAGGATTGGCATGGGGTGGAACTACCGATTCGCCAATATGCTGGTCTACGCCGCCGGCAAAGGCTGGTTGAGCGCCGACGGAAGCCACGTACGGGCCCACGTCGAGTCCTATTAAGCCACCGGTCCTATTCGGAAACCTATGAACTGAATGGCCTCGGCGCTCTATGCGCCGAGGCCATTCTGTGCTCCCGGTCGCAAATAGGCGGATACCTAAGAACGGAACAGCTCGGACCTCAAGAATAGGACTCCCGGATTAATCCATAAGGAACTGCCGGATGCGCGCGCACGATGTAGCGGTCCGTACCAATACGCGAGATCAGGATGCCAGTGCGGTGCTCGTCGGCGGCCCGGGAGACGACGACGACGGCGTTGCCGAGATCGCCACGCAGGTCAGATCCATCGGCGGCAGTCACTTCCAGCATGCCTGGGGACGGACGACAGTCGCCTTCATCCACAGTTTCTTGCTGGTCTTGTGCAGACCTACGGCTTTTTGTTCGGGGATGCATGAGTTTCCTTTCGGCGCCTTTTGGCTGTCGAGTCAGCCCGCGACGGCCAGGCATCGTCACCTCAACCTAGCCATCTGCCGACGATGGGCGGAAATAGGAAAATTCGATACCCGGCATTTTCACTCGCTATGGGCAGCCTCCATTTAGCGACCGTGGGCTGCGGCGCAGGGGCAGGATCGGGATGACCGTCCCACTATTTGTGAGGTTGATGGCGGCTATAGGAAAACTGCGCTTCCCCAGGGGTGTTGAGCTCCTTCAAAGTGGTTACTCGGACCTGCAATAAACCGATAGCAGCCAACACCAAGAAGGAAATCAGCGTGGAAACTCCCCTCTCCCATCTTGCCCACCTCGAAATCACCACGCCGGACGTCGAAGCCTCGGCACGGTTCTACGAGGAAAAGTTCGGCATGCGCATCATCGACCGGGTGGACGGCAACGTCTACCTGCGCTGCTGGGGCGACTACTACCGCTACAGCCTGATCATTACCGAAGGACCGGAAGCATCCTTGGGCCGCATGGCCTGGCGCACCAACTCCCAGGCCGCCCTCGAAGCCGCAGCAGCCCGGGTGGAGGCAACCGGCGTCCAGGGCACCTGGACCGCAGGCGGCCACGGCTACGGCAAGGCCTATGAATTCACTGGCCCTTATGGCCACCACATGCGCCTCTTCTACGACGTGGACAAGTTCGTCGCTGAGCCCGGTTTTGAATCCACCTACCCGGACCGTCCGGAACGCCGCAGCAGCCACGCCGCAGCGCCCCGCTTCCTGGACCACGTCACCGTGGCCTCCTCCGACGTCCGCGGCTTCGCCAAGTGGTACACCGAGGCCCTGGGCTTTCGCGCCATGGCATTCGTGGACCTGGACGAAGCCCCCATCACCGTCTTCTCCGTCCTCACCACCAACGAGAAGTCCCACGACCTCGGCGTGGTCCTGGACACCTCCAACCGCGCCGGCCGCGTCAACCACATCGCCTTCTGGGTGGACGCCACCGAGGACCTGCTGCGCACCGCTGACGTCATGATGGAAAACGGCACCGCCATGGAATACGGCCCCTCCATCCACGGCGTGGGCGAACAGAACTTCCTGTATTTCCGCGATCCTTCCGGCCTGCGCGTCGAGCTCAACTCCGGCGGCTACCGCAACTACGTCCCGGACTGGGAAGCTAACACCTGGAGGCCGTCCGAAGGTTCCAACAACTTCTACAAGAACGGCGCCATGCCGCATTCCATGACAGAATCCTTCCCTCCTGCCGAGGGCTTCACCGCCACCGAAGAAGGCGCCTCTACCGCAATGAAGGAAGCCCTGCTGAACCCTTACGCCAAGCAGGGCCGGGGCTAGGACATGTCTGACGCAACGTATGCACTCATCCGCTTCCACGAGCCCGATGACACGAAGGCCCGGACAGGCCTGCTGGTTGGCGGTCGCGTCGTACCGCTGAATGAGGAGATCAATTCCCTCATCGAGCACTGGGACATTACAGAGTGCCAACTTGATGCCATCGCCGCTTCCGCCGGTGAGCGTGCTGGCCTGGCGCTGCCCGACGTCGAGGTTCTCGCCCCGGTGGAACCGGCTCAGGTCCTGCAGACCGGCGCGAACTACCGCAAGCACGTGATCGACCTCGCCGCAGCCCACCGCGAGCCGGGCCAGGACGAGGACGAAGTCCGGGACCGGACCGCTGCGATGATGGACAAACGGGCAGGCCAGGGCACCCCGTACTTCTTCATCGGGCTCCCGACGGCGATCGCGTCCGCCACTGACGACCTCACCCTGCCCTCCTACAGCAAGTCCCATGACTGGGAGCTGGAACTGGCAGCAGTCATCGGCAGGACGGCCTTCCGGGTCACCCCCGAGGAAGCCCTGGAATACGTGTTCGGCTACACCATGGTTAACGACATCACCACCCGTGAGTACGTCTTCCGGAAGGACATGCCCGCCATCGGCTCGGATTGGTACCGCGCCAAGAACGCCCCCGGCTTCCTGCCCACCGGACCACTGCTGGTTCCGGCCAAGTTCTTCGGGAACCCTCAGGACGTCCAGGTGACGCTGAAACTCAACGGCAAGGCCATGCAGGACGAATCCACCCAGGACATGATCTTCGACGTCGCCAAGCTGGTCAGCGAAGCCTCCCAAATCATGCCGCTTCGCCCCGGCGACCTGGTCCTCACCGGAAGCCCCGCAGGCAACGGACAGCACTGGGGCCGGCTGCTCCAGGACGGCGACGTCATGGAAGGCACCATTACGGGCCTGGGCACCCAGCTCATCCATTGCAGGGACGAAGTTCAAACAAATGGCAGCCAGCCGTGACCGCCCAGGACACCGCTTCAACCGCCACCTACACCGGGGAATCGGCCAGCACCGGTTCCCCGGTGATCCGGCGGGAGGACCCGCTCGGCAGCATCCGGGCCATGGCCGAGGCCCACAACAACTGGGGCCGCTGGGGAGACGATGACGTTTTGGGAACCTTGAACTTCATCGACGCGGCCAAGCGCATCGAAGCCGCAGCCCTTGTGAAAACGGGCGAGGCCTTCTCGCTGTCCCAGCCGTTCGACACCAACGGGCCGCAGAAGGGCTGGCGCCGCCGCACTAACCCCGTCCACACCATGACCGACACCGGCGTGGACGCCGAACGCGGCAACCAGGGATTCCCGCACGGCTTCGGCGGCGCTGATGACGTCATTGCCATGCCGCTGCAGTGCTCCACCCAGTGGGACGGCCTGGGCCATATCTTCGACCAGGGCAAAGCCTGGAACGGCCGCGCCGCCGGGGACGTGGTCACTTCCGAAGGCGACCTGGTCACCGGCATCGAAACCGCCGCGGCGAAGATCGTCACCCGGGGGGTCCTGCTGGACGTTGGCCGAGCGCTTGGACCCGAGCTTGGCAGGGACGATGGCGAGCTTCCAGACGGCTTCGCCATCACCCCGGAACATCTCGAGCGGACCATTGAACTGCAGGGGCCCAGCTCAAAGGTGGGCCGGGGCGACATCGTGGTGATCCGCACCGGCCAGCATACGAGGGTCCGCCGCGACGGCTGGGGCGATTACGCCGGCGGGTCAGCGCCCGGGTTGTCGTTCAGCGCCGCACCCTGGCTGCACCGCAGCGAGATCGCCGGGATCGCCACCGACACCTGGGGCTTCGAGGTCCGTCCCAACGAGTTCGACGGCGCCTTTCAGCCGCTACACCAGGTCGCGATTCCCAACCTCGGGCTGTTTCTGGGCGAGATGTGGGACCCGGACGGCCTCGCGGAAGCCTGCGCGGCCGACGGAAGGTACGACTTCCTGCTCACTGCAGCGCCGCTGCCCATCACCGGCGCGGTCGGATCACCCGTCAACCCGATCGCGTTGCGTTGACCCAAGCCACAAGAGCTAGCTCGCACAAACACAAATTTGCCTTGTATACGAAGGAGTTCCAGATGTCAGTAGATTTACAGCTCCGGACGTTCGTCATTTTGAAGGAATCGGCGTGAGCGCGTCCGGCCCCACCGTGGATGTCCACGCTCACATCCTGCTTCCGGCCCTGCAGCAGTTGGTGGCCGAGGCTGATCCCGAGGGGTTCGGTGCCCAGCAGGCCCTGGAAGTGCGCCGCAACGGACGCGAGTCCATGGCCGCGTCCGGCAAGATGATCAAGGAGCGCTGGCCGCAGCTGACGGACCTGGACCGCCGCCTGGCGGACATGGATGCCCAGGGCGTGGATGTCCAGCTGGTCTCGCCGTCGCCGTCGCACTTCTACTACTTCGCCCCAGACGAGCTGGCCCTGCAGGTGGCCAGGTCCGCCAACCAGGCAGTGCGGGAGTTCGTGGACCGCGCGCCGGAGCGGCTCAACGGACTGGGCCTGGTCCCGCTCCAGCACCCGGCCTTGATGGTGGAAGCCCTGGAACACGCCATCCTGGAGTGCGGGCTGCTTGGCGTGGAAATCGGCTCGTTCGCCGCCACTCCCGGCGATCCTGACCGCAGCACGGTTGAGCTTTCCGACGCCCGGCTGGAACCGTTTTGGCGCCGGGCCGAGGAGCTGGGCGCCCTGGTGTTCCTGCACCCGTTCGGCTGCTCGCTGGATGAGCGGCTGGACCGCTTCTACCTCGCCAACACCGTCTCCCAGCCAGCCGAGAACGCGGTGGCCCTGTCTCATCTGATTTTCAGCGGGGTCCTGGACCGGCACCCGGACCTCAAGGTTCTGGCAGCGCACGGCGGCGGCTACCTTCCCACCAGCCTGGGCCGTTCCGACCACGCCTGGCGGGTCCGGCCGGAGGCACACGGCTGCGCCCAGCCGCCGTCGTCGTATCTGAAGAAGCTGTACTTCGATTCGCTGGTCCACAACCCGGCTGAGCTGCGTGCCCTCGTGGCTGCAGCTGGCCCGGAACAGGTGCTGCTCGGCTCGGACTACCCGTTCGACATGGGCTCCGACCGCCCCGTGGCGGAGGTTATCGAGGCACTGCTTCCCCCCGCGGACGAGGCCAGGGTGCTGGCGCACAACGCCGCTGCCCTGGGCATCACGCCCGCCTCAGCCCTCGCCGCCCGCCCCACAGCCTAAGGAAGAATTTTCATGGTCAAGATCGCACGCTGGAACCACGACGGCGGGACGCAGTCCGGCTTCGTGGAAGGCGGAACCTGCTACGCCCTGCCCGCAGGCCAGAGTGTCCAGACCCTCTTGGATGCCGGGCTGGAAGAAACGCTGGGTCTAGCCCGGCAGACCATCGGTTCGGGCCCGGCCGTTCCGCTGGCCGACGTGCAGTTAGTCGCCCCATTGGTTCCCGCCACCATCCGGGACTTTGTGGCCTTCGAGGAACACGTCGAAGGCGTGCGGAAAAGCATCGACGGCGTGGCCGGGGTGGTGCCCGAATGGTACGAGGCACCCACGTTCTACTTCACGAACCCCCATACGGTGACCGGCACCGGTGAGCTGATTGGCATTCCGGCGGGCTGCGAGGACCTTGATTTTGAAACCGAAGTCGCCGCCGTGGTCGGGCGCGTCCCCGAAAGCGACGGCCGGAACCTGACTGCAGCGGAGGCGCACAGGCACATTTTCGGCTACACCGTGCTCAACGACTGGTCGGCGCGGGACCTGCAGCGCCGGGAGATGAAGGTCAGCCTGGGCCCCTGCAAGGGCAAGGACTTCGCCAATACGCTGGGTCCCTGGATTGTCACCGCTGACGAGTTCGAAGGCCGGCACGATGCCGAGGGGTTCCTGCCGATCTCCATGGCCGTGGAAGTCAACGGCGAAGTCATCGGCCAGGACCTGCTGTCCAACATGGGCTGGCCCTTCGCCGAGCTGGTGGCGTACGCCTCGCAGGATTCCGTGGTGCGCCCGGGCGATGTGCTGGGCTCCGGCACGTGCGGCAGCGGTTGCCTCGCGGAGCTGTGGGGGCGGAACGGCTCACAGACTCCCCCGCCGCTGAAGACCGGCGACGTGGTCCGCATGAGCGTGGAAGGCATCGGCAGCATCGAGAACACCGTGGGTGAGCGGCGCAATGCCGATACCCGTGTTCTGGCCCGGCCACGTCCACGCAACCGGGTTGCTTCCGCGGTTAGCTCCGAGATTTAGGGGGCGCCCTGGGCCTGCGCCCGGGCTCTGGTGTCCGGGCGCAGGCCGCGCCGCAAGGCCAACCAAGCGTTTACCTCGACTCATGCTCTCCGTCCGCCGCATTTTGCCCCCAGATTCACTTAAGGCAGTCAAATACGGACGGTATCGCTTTTGACGACCCTGATCATCGGGGAAAGCAGTTCCATGAGGTTTAGCGCCTGATCATGGGCAGCGTCGCTTTGGCCTGCGCAGGCGTCCTCGACCACCGTCACATATCGACCTGCATCTGCGGCGCCTAGGTGTACTGAGTCAGGACGTTGGTTACATCGTGAATAGGTGAAGACCTCTTAGGTTGGTGGTTACCACACACAGCCAACGACTAAGAGGTCTTCATGATCCACCGTAATGCCC
>NZ_JBDLAK010000028.1:0-56469 GCF_039748055.1 Burkholderia sp. RS01 | reverse complement strand
TGGCCGGTGATGGGGAAGTTCTCCACGGCGCGCAGGGTGTGCACGCCCCAGTACGCGGCGGCGGGAACGTCCCGGTCACCGAGGAGGTCATGCTCGGACCGGACGTCCGGGAGGGTCTGGGTTTCGGTCATGGGCGGTCCTTATTTGGCATCGTTGGCAGGGACAAAGTCGTTGGCAGGTACAAGGGAGGGGAAATCTGCGGCCTGCAGCAGGCCCACGGGCTTGCCGCCGCCGAGGACAGCGCCGGTGGCGATGCCCGCGAGCGGGGTGGTATCGACGCCGAGCGCTTCCAGTGCCCGTACGGTGACGGGCATGCGGGCACGGTCCCCGCCGTCGGAAATCTTGATCGCGATGGCGCGGCCGTCTCGCAGGCCCACCAGCTGGATGCCCTCAAAACCGTCCTTGGCGAGCAGGCCCGGCGCGAGGCGCATGAGGTCGGTGACGTCGCGGCCTTCGCCCGCCACCATCTCCGGATGGCGCCGCATGGCATGCGCGACGGCGGCTTCCGGACTTTCCGGGGCGGACGCGCCGTCCGGAAGTTCCGCGGCGGCCAGGCGGCCGAAGGCGCGGCCCATTCCGGCCAGCGTCAGCGCGAACAGCGGGGTGCCGCAGCCGTCGGTGCTGGTGCCGGACGGCTCCTCGCCGGTCAGTTCCGCGACGGTCTCCGCCACGAGTTTCTGCAGCGGGTGCCCGGGGTCGAGGTAGCCCCGGACCGGCCAGCCGTTGATAACGCAGGTGGCGGCCATGGCGGCGTGCTTGCCGGAGCAGTTCTGGGCGATCCGGGTGGGGAGCCCGCCTTCGCGGAGCCATTCCTCGCGCTCGGGGACGCCGTAGGGGAGGTCCGTGCTGTTTTCCAGGGCCGAGGCCGTGAGCCCGTGGAGCTCGAGGATGCGGAGGGCGCCGTCGCGGTGCTCGGCGGAACCGGAGTGGCTCGCGGCCGTGAGGGCCAGGAGGTCGGCGGGGAGGTCGAGCCCGGCCCGGACCATTGCCACGGCCTGCAGGGGCTTGAGCGAGGATCGCGGATAGAACGCCGCCAGCGGCTCCCCGGCTGAAAGCAGGGTGCTGCCGTCGGGCGCGGTGGCGATCAGCGAGCCGTAGTGGACGCTTTCCACGAGGCCGTCGCGGGTCTGGACCGCCAGGGCGGCGTGCCGGGGCAGGGCCGGGAAGTCGGGGGCTGTGTGGTCCCGGGCGTCGGCATGGACGGGCAAGGCAGGGGAAAGCATGGAGTCCTTGGGCTGTTATCTGGCGGGGCGGTTACTGGCTGAGAATTACTGGCTGAGGATGGAGTCGAGGGCATCGCCCACTGCGCGAAGGTGCGCGCTCATGGCGGCGCTGGCCTCAGCGGCGGATCCGGCTTCGATGGCATGAAGGATGCGCTGGTGTTCGACGTCGGAGGCGTGCTGGCGGTCGGTCACCAGGTTCAGGGTTTCGGACTGGTGGGCCAGGGCGTCACGGATGTCCGCCACGACGCTTTCGAAGACCTTGTTGCCGCTGGCCCGGGCAATGGCGGCATGGAAACCGGCATCGAGCAGCACCCAGGCCTCGGGATCGGTCTCCCCGGCCATGGACGCCACCAGCGCCCGAAGAATGTCCAGGTCCTCGGCGGTCCGGCGCTCTGCGGCAAGTCCGGCGGCGGGAACTTCGATGTGCGGGCGTGCTTCGGTCAGGTCCCGGGCCGAGAACTGGCCGAGCACCAGGTCATTGGCCACGTGGTCGGCGACGACAAACGTGCCGCGGCCGGTGCGCGTCACGGTGAGGCCGAGGGCGGTGCAGGACCGGAGCGCCTCGCGGATCACCGAGCGGCTCACGCCGTACTGCTGGGCAAGGGCCGCCTCGGAGTTGAGCTTGGCGCCCACGGCGGCCCGGCCGCTTTCGATGTCGCCGCGGATGGCGTTGAAGACAGCCTCGGCGGCGCTGAGGCGGGCAAGCGGAGCGGCTCCGCCACTTTGCTGTCCGGCTGTCCGGCTGTCTGACAGGTTCACCCTTGAAATATGGCACGGGTCACAGTGGTGTGTCAACCCGGCCTGCGCCGAGAAACCCGCAGCGGGGACCTATGCCGCCGGCAACTCGAGGCAGAGCGATGTTCCGTCCGGCCCCGTGCCGGCCACGCGGACGTCCCCGCCATGGCGCAGGGCAGCGTCCTTGACCAGGGCCAGGCCGATCCCGTAGCCCTGCCGGGCGGGCTCATGGTCCGCAGGAAGGCCGCGGGCAAAACGGTCGAAGATCCGGTCCGGCGAGATGCCGGTGATGCCCGGGCCGGTGTCCCGGACGCTGATGCGCACTGTGCGTCCGGCGGTGTCGACGGATACCCCGATCCGGCCGGACTGCGGAGTATGTGAGATCGCGTTGTCGAGCAGGGCGGTCACCATGCGCCGCAGCAGATGCGCAGGCACCCGTACCCGCGCTTCGCCCGTGGCGGAGTAGTCCAGCTGGATGGCCGCGCTGCTGGTGAGGAGTCCGAAGTCGTCCGCCACGTCCGCAACAATGGCCGTGGCGTTGACCGGTTCGGCTGTTTCGCCGGCCGTGGCAACGGACATCAGCAGCAGATCCTCCACGAGTTCCGCCAGCCCGGCGCTGTCCTCGCGGAGGCGTGCGAGGGTGGGCGCGGCGGCGCTGTCCGGGCCCGCTTTGCGCTGGGCGAGCTGCAGCCGGGCATCGAGAATGGCCAGCGGCGTGCGCAGCTCGTGGCTGGCGTCCTGCACGAAGCGCCGCTGCGCCGCCAGGGCCTCACCCAGCGGTTTCACCGCACTCCGGGCGCTGATGAGTCCTGCGGCGGCAGCCAGAACTACGGCCAGGACGCCGCCGAGGATCAGGGCCAGCAGCGCATCCGCCTCGTCAATGTAGATCCGGCCGGTTCCAGCGGGGTGCTCAGCGAGCTCGGCCGGTTGCGACCGGAACAGGGCGAACAGGACCAGGGCCACAATCACCACGGCAAGGGCCGCGGCGCACACGAGTGCGATCTGGGTGCTGACCTTGCGCGCGGCGGCACGCAGGATCCGCCGGTCGGCGGCGGACGGCGTCACGACGGTTCTCCCAACTGGTAGCCGGTGCCATGCACGGTGCGGATGACGTCCCGGCCCGCCTTCCGGCGCACGTAGTGCACGTAGGTGTCGACGGCACCGGGCTGGTCGCCGTCGGTGAACACCTTCGCGAGCAGCTCAGTACGCGAGAACACCCGGTCCGGTTCGGCGGCCAAGGCCATGAGAAGCGACCCTTCCTTGGGTGACAGCGGCACGCGGTGGCCGTATGGCGACAGCAGGAGCCGGGACCCGGCGTCGTATGTCCAGTCCCCGAGCGTCACCGTCTGCGGGGCCGGCGCATAGGTGCGCGTCAGGGCGCGGAGCCGGGCGGCGAGCTCATCGGCGTCGAACGGCTTCACGAGGTAGTCGTTGGCGCCGGCGTCGAGCCCGTCCACCCTGTCCTGAACCGTGCCCAGTGCGGTGAGGATCAGCACGGGCGTGCTGACGCCCTTGTCCCGGAGCGCCGTGACGAGCGCGGCGCCGTCCAGGAGCGGCAGTCCCCGGTCCACCACCAGCACGTCCCAGTCCTGCGATAAGCCAAGGTGCAGGCCCTGCTGCCCGTCCCGGGCGAGGGTCACGTCGAAGTCGTCACCGATGAGCTCAACGATGAGGGGACCGAGCTGCCGGTCGTCCTCCACCAGCAGCACGCGCTTCTTGGGGTTCGCGTCCATTACGTCCATTCTGCCAACACCGGCGGCTCCGCAGGCATCGGAGCAGTGTTTACTGGCTGGCGCGTCCTCAGGAGCCTGGGGCCGGGACCGGACCCAGGCGGCCCAGCAGCGGAAGCCTGGCCAGCACTGCCAGCCCGTACGCGTTCCACAATCCGGTGGTGAAGGCCGCCCCGGTCAGCGATGAGAGGAACGACGCCGCCACGTCAGTTGGGTAGTGGACGCCCAGATACAGGCGGGACAGGGCAACCGCCACGGCCACGCCAGCGCCGCCCGCCAGCGCCGGCCACTGCCAGCGCGTGCCCCGGGCGAGCAGGAAGACGGCGATAGCCAAGGCAACGGCCAGGGAGGTGTGACCGCTGGGGAAGCTGTCGGTTCCCGGTTCCGGGACCAGGGGGTCAAAGAGTGCGCTCGCGTCCGGCCGGTGGCGGCCCACCACGAACTTGAAGAGCTCGCAACTGACCCACGCTGCCGCAGCGACCAGCCCGGTGGCCACGGCATTTACCGGACTCCGGCGGACGACCAGGAGGAACAGGCACACCGCGGCAATCATCAGCACGCCGCCCACCGGGCTAAACACCGTGTTGATGAACAGGGCGATTGCCGTCAGCGGCGCGGAATGCTCGTGGCTCAGGGCCGCATCGACGGACAGGTCCGCCGCGGTGACGGCGGGCGCCGACGCAACAGTGAGGCCGGCGGCTGCGATCAGCGCGGCGGAGACCAGCGGCAGCACGATCCAGTGGCGCAGCTGCGGGAGGATGGCCATCCGTGTGCGAGCCGCCGCTTGGTCGGCGGAAAGTTCAGTGCTGCTCACGGGTACGTCTCCTGGTGTGCTGGGGCGGCAGTGCGGCCGCGCGCCGGTGCGGCGTGGCGCCTCGATCCAGTCTGCGAGGTGGATGCTAAGAACTTTCTAAGAACTTCGGAACCGGGGTTCCGATGCCTTTCCGGCCGCGGCGCGCGGCGGTACGTTCGTGCCGAAATGCCCTTGCCTCACCCTATATGGGGGAAATAGACTGGTCCTGAGCTGATTTCGGTACGTTCGTTCCTATCGTGGAGTCCACGCATGGCCGCTAACTTCGCTGATTACCTTGCCGATGAAGTCCGGGCGCGCAGGGCCGCCTTGCGGCTGAGCCAGCAGGACGTCGCCGACATGGCCGGCGTCTCGGAGCGGTTTGTCCGTTTCGTCGAGCAGGGCAAACCAAGTGTCCAGCTGGACTCGCTGCAGGCGGTCCTGGAAACGCTCGGCCTCGAACTCCGGCTCAGCACACGGTCCCGGGAAGCAGCCCGCGCCCTGGTGAGGCAGCCGCCGTCGGACGTCAGCCGGCCGCACGTCACGCCGTCGGAGGCGGCTTCTGAAAGCAGCGCTCCCGAAAGCAGCGGCCGGCCATGAGGCACCGTGTCGCCGATATCTACAAACGGGGCGTCCTCGCCGCGCGGCTGGAACGGCACGACGGCGGCACGAAGTTCAGTTATCTGCCCGACTACCTCCAGCACGGCGGGCCGGCGGTGGCGAGTTCCCTGCCGCTGACCGCGGAGCCGGTGCTGTCCGCGGCCGGCGCCGCCCCGCCGTATTTCACCGGGCTGCTGCCGGAGGGCCGCCGGCTGAACGCACTGCGCCGGTCCATCAAGACGAGTGCCGACGACGACCTCTCCCTGCTTATCGCCGCGGGCGGGAACCCGGTGGGGGATGTGCAGATCGTGGGCCACGGCGAGCCGCTGGATCCCGAGGAGCACGCGGTGGAGGTGGATCCGCGGAAACCGGTGGACTTCGACGAACTGCTGGGGGATTCGGGCCTGATCGATCCCGTGGCGCTGGCGGGCGTGCAGGATAAGCTGTCCGCCGGGATGATCTCCATGCCCGTGGCCAGCGCCGGCCGGCGGTTCATCCTCAAGCTCAACGCGCCGGAGTTTCCGCACGTGGTGGAGAACGAGCTCATCATGTTCCGGTATGCGGCGAAGCTGCGGATTCCGCTGAGCCGCGTGCAGCTGATGCGGGACGTTGCCGGCCGGCCGGGGCTCCTGGTGGAGCGCTTCGACCGGGTGCCGGCGGCGGCGGGCGAGCCGGACGCCGTGCAGCGCCTCGCCGTCGAGGACGGCGCACAGGTGCTGAAGCTGTACCCCGCGGACAAGTACAACGTGGGGTTCGGGACCGTGTGCATGGCGCTGGCGGAGTACTGCGCGGCACCGCTGCCGGCCCTGCGGAACCTCGCGATCCAGGTGGCCTTCGCATGGCTGAGCGGCAACGGGGACCTGCATGCCAAGAACGTGTCCATGGTGCAGCAGCTGCACGGGGAATGGTCCATCGCGCCCGTGTACGACATCCCCTCCACAGTGGTCTACGGCGACAAGACGCTCGCCCTGACGCTCGGAGGCAAGCGGAGCGGGATCTCGCGGAGGCACTTCCTGGGCTGGGCCAGCGAGCTCGGGCTGACGGAGCGCGCGGCCACGCAGGTGGTGGAATTGGCCTTGCGGGCGGCCGGCCCGCTGCTCGCGGACCTGGAAGCGGGCGCGGCCTTCGCGTCAACTCACGACGGCGGCGCCTCACCTTTCCCGGACATGGTTACCAGGGCGTGGGTCAAGGAACTCAAACACCGGCGGAGGCTGCTGGAAGGGTAGGCGGCTAGACGGGTAGGCTGCGTCGGATCTACAGGTGCTGGATGCCTGCCCGCTGCATGGCGTCTTTGTAGATGTCGACGCTCTTGGTGAGGAGCTCCTCCTGCTTGGCTTCGGAAACAGCAAAGGCCCGCCCGCCGAGCGCGCTGGCCTTGTAGATTTTGATGCCGCTGTTCTTCAGCGAGGAGTGGTAGGTCTTCTCGAAGAGGGTGAGGAAGGTGGCGGCGTCTGTGCCGTGGGCGATGACGGCTGAGACGCGTCTGTTGATTTTCAGGAACTGGCGGAAGGGGCGCAGGCCGTCCGTTTTTTCCTGGACGTTCAGGGCTGACGGCATGTCCGGATCCCGCACCCAGGGGTACGCGTTCCAGGGCATGACGTAACGGGGGTCCAGTTCGGCGAGTTGGTAGATCTGCGTGGCCCGGCGTGCGGCCTCGTCGTCGTTGAAGTGCGAGACGAAGCCGGACTCGGTGCCCTTGCCGGGGCTGACGTGGAGGCTGACGATCCTGCATTCGTCCTCGTCATGGACGGGGTCGATGTAGGGGACGGTGGATCCCGGCTTCTTTTCCATGAGTTCGTCGCAAAGCTGCGTCACCGCCGCGATGTTCGGTTCCTGTAGCAGGGCCTTTTTTTCGTCCCAGTCAATCGTCACGATCTCTCCCTCAGCAGCACGGCGTCCAGAATCAGGCGTCTTGTTCCACTGTACGCTTTTGGCGCGGTGGGTGGGCAGGTCCGGACGCTAAGGAGCGGGATCGGCGGGACTTCGGGCCAGAGGAGGACCCGGCCGTTCCACGAACGAACGGCCGGGCCTCCCGGTTTGTTATTCCGCCCAGAAGGCGTCTCCCCGGGCGGTGTCTTCGTAGAACTCCCGGCCTTCGGTGATCTTTCCGTCGCGAAGCTGGAACGTCAGGGCTCCATCCGTGTCCAGCGTCTTGCCGTTGGTCTCGGCGTGGTTGTGCTGCAGCCCGATGATGTGGTTGTCCCCTCCGATGATCTCCTGAAGTGTCACCTTGAAGCTTCCGTCAGAGCGCGTCGCCAGCTCGCCGAAATAGGCCAGGATGGCCTCGCGTCCCTGCTTGGTTCCCGATAGCACGCCGTTTCCTGCGCCGTGCCAGACTGCGTCCTCCGCGAATAATTCGCGGAGTGTGTCCACATCCCCGGCGTCGAAGGCCTCGTAGCCGCGCCGAATCAGTTCAACATTTTCCTGGGTTCCCATTTCCGGACCTCTCCGTCTCCATTGTCGGAACACTCTCGGACGGGTCAAGGCTATTCCTGGCCAGTACGCTTGTCGATGACGATTTTGCTGAGTGCTCAGTGGCCTAATCACGCAGCACTGACAAAGGTCCGGGGCCAGGCGTTACAGGACCGTTGGTCCGCGCTCTCGGCCTGCGACACCCCCGGGAGCGGTGCCGATCTCACCCGGACCGCCAGGCATCGCGGGTGTCATCGGTATACGCGGACCCAGTCGACCTGCATCCAACTTGGCTTGGTGGGCTTTCCGGTCGGGAACCAGTCGAGTTGGAGGGTTTGGTGCATTCCGACCGGCGGCACGTGTGCCCGGTTGGTGTCCGTGAACCACAGGGCGCCGTCAATGTATCCGGTGATACTGGTCGAGGTCCACTGCACGGCGTAGTTGTGCCATTGGGTGGTGTCGATTTTCCGTTCAGCCCGGGTCTGATAGCTCTGCAGTCCGGCACACGCGTAGTGCAGGGCGAACTTGATCAGGGTGGTGTCGGTGAGGGATTCGCCGTAATCGACCTCCGCACAGTTTGGGGAGCTGTTGCCGTTGGGCCACAGGAGCAGCACGGGGTGGTATTTCGGGTCCCGCACACTGGTTCTCATCCGGGTTTCCCATCGGCCGTATTTTTGCTGGGCGAACTTTGCCGCCATCCCGCCCGTCGCGCCGTAGGCGTTCCCGCTGACGGTGGCCACGCCGTTGGCCACATTCCACGCCTTCGGGCTGCGAATACCTTTGCCCGCGTGGCCGGCGCCGTCGTAAACCTTCCATTTCCGGGGATTGGGTGCCCCGGTGTAGGAAAACTCGTCACCTGCCTTCACCGGGCCCCATCCCCGGAGGACTGCGGCCTGGACGTTGTTGGGGGCCGCGGTCACGGCCAGTTCCCTGTGCAGTGCCGGCACCTGCACCTGCACCTGCACGGGCGCGGACAGGGCTCCGTTGAGGCTTCCTGAGGCGAGGGTCAACACGGCTGCGGCAATGGCAGCCGCGGGCAGCGTTCGCTTCAACAGCATGAGGTCTCCTTTGCCCTACATATTCCTCCGCCGCCGGGCGGTTGTCACCAAAATGTGCCAACTGCGCCCGCACGGCCAGATGATGAGGCCGGCCGGGCCAGACAACGCGGCACGGGGCAACGGTCGGGGTGGCGATTCCGGCTACGAGAAGACCATGCCGATCCCCACGCCAGCTCCTCAACTACACTCGATTCATACCTTCCACAGAGGGGATGAAGAGATCTGCCGGATCGGCTTTGCCATATTCGGGAACCTGCTCAACGGTCCGCCCGGTTGACAGGGTCCAGTGAACGTAAGGAACCCATTGCCGATCAACAAACGAACGCTTAAGGCGGACGGATTCGCCGGGTTCCGGACGCTAGCCAGCCTCGAAATCAACAGGGTCCCGCAGGCTCCCGGCATATTCGCGGTGCTGAAGCCCGAAGGCTTTGAGCCGCGGTTCCTGGTGAAGAGCACGGCCGGAGTCTTCAAGAAGAAGGACCCCTCGTTGCGCGCGGAAGCCCTGGCTGCAGAATGGATCGACGACGCGGATGTCCTGTATCTGGGGAAAGCCGGCGTCGGAAGCAAGGGTAACCGGGGACTTCGCAGGCAAATACAGGAGTTCCTGGATTTCGGGAAGGGCAAGCCGCCAGGCCATTGGGACGGCCGATTGATTTGGCAGCTCGCCGAACCTCAGTCGCTGGTCATCGCCTGGAAAGAGCTGCCCGCGGCAGACGTGAATCCAGCGGAGGCTAAGTACCACGCTGATTTCAGCGAGCTGTACGGCAGCCTGCCGTTCGCCAACCTCGTCCAGGCCCGGGTCAAAGGGACCTAAACGCCAGGGCCACGGTACGTGAACCGGCCTGCCACCAGCGTTGCGGCAACCGGCATTTCTGCGAACACCGAATCCGGCACCGCCAGCGGATCGCCGTCGAGCACCGCGATGTCCGCCGCTTCCCCGACACTTATGCGCCCGCGTCCCCGGGTCGAGGCCACGAGTGCCTCCTGGCGCGTGATGGCCTGCTCCGGGTGCCACGGCCCGCGCCCGTCCTGCCGGGACCGGGTGGCCGCGGCCGACATTGCCAGCCACGGATCCAGCGGTGCCACCGGCGCATCGGACCCGAGCGCTAGGGATGCCCCGGCGTCCAGCAGCGAACGCAGCGGGAAGGCGCGGCCGGTGCGGCCGTCCCAGTTGGCGTCCGCGGCGTCGCGGTCGTCGAGGGCGTGGGCCGGCTGGACGCTGGCCGTCAGGCCCAGTTCGCCAAACCGGGCGAAGTCCTCGCGGCGCACAAACTGGGCGTGCTCGACGCGTCCGGGGACGCCGGCTGCGGCGAAGGCGTCCAGGGCCACCTGGTTGGCGGCGTCGCCGATGGCGTGAACCGCCGGAACGAATCGGGCCTCCCGGGCCCGCACCAGCAGCGCCAGCAGTTCCGCTTCGCTGACCGTCAGGACGCCCCGGCCACCGTGCGGATACGGATCCACGCAGTATGCGGTGCGGGTGTTCAGGGACCCGTCGATCAGGACCTTCAGGGGGCCAACGATCAGCAGCCCCGCACCGCCGTCGAGCAGTTGACCGGTCCGCATTCCAGCAGCTGCCGCACGCTCCAGGTCTTCCGGATACACGCCTGCGTCCACGCGGAACGAGTCGAAGCCCCCGGCGATCCGGCGCAGCCAGACGTCCCGGTTCCAGGTCATTTCGAAGTCGACCACACCCACGATTCCGCGGGTGGCGGCCGCGCCGGAGGCAGTGCGGACCCAGCCGTCCACCACGTCATCGGGGAGGCGGCCCAGCTCGCGGGTCACTGCAAATGCGGCGTCCTCACGGAGCAGACCCCCGGCATCGGGCCGCACGCCGTATCGCTTGGCCGCTGCCGAGTTCAGCCACACGCAGTGAAGGTCGTGGCTGATCAGGGCCGTCGGCACTCCCTGCGTCGCGCCGTCGAGGAGTTCCAGGCCCGGGACGTCATCCCACACGGCATCCCGGAAGCCGACGCCCACAACTGTCGGGGACGGGCCTGCCAGGGACGGTCCGGCAGCGGAAATGCGGTAACGCACGAGGTCTGCGGCGGCCCGCGCCGACTCCGCCAGGGAAAGGTCAATCCGGTTGGCCGCAAGAGCCCATTGCGTCATGTGTACATGCTCATCCCAGAGTCCAGGGATGGCGTACCGGCCGTCGAAGTCCACAACACGGACACCCCGTGGCCGCTCATCCGCGGCGGCGATCCGGGACACGAGCCCGCCGCGGACGTGAACGTCGGAGCAGGCTGCGTCGCCGGGCTGCCTGACGGAAGCCAGCACAATGTCAGGCAAGGCGCGGTCCGCTGCACTGGAAAGCATACGAACAGGCTATGGGTGGATCGCGTCTTCGCCAATTCACGCTGATGCCCCCTCCGGGGTGCGCTCTCCGCCGTCCAGAACGGTGATTGTGCCCTCTTCCCAGCACAGATAAGAAGGTGCATTCTGGACGTGACACGGTTCTGACAATGAAGTCGGGGGAGGCGTCGGCATGGGCTTTTACATCGAGGCCGCCGGAATGCCTGAGACATTGCCGCAGGCCCCCGGGCGGACGTGAGCGCGCGATGGACCGCACTGCAACCCACCACCGGCTCAAGGTCCTTGTGCACATCGATTCCAACATGGAACGCGCCCGCATTGAGGTGCGCGGAACCGTCACAGCAGCCAACATCCGGGCGCTGTACATCGTCGCCCGGCGGGCCAGGACGCTCCTGCCTGGCCGGGAAATCGTCCTCGACCTGACCAAGGCCCGTGCCGTGGAGGAAGCGATCACTGCGCTCCATGACCCTGCCCAGCTCACCGAGCTCAGCGGCGAGGGAACGTCAGCGCATCCTTGCCGGCTCAGCATTCTGGATCCCCGGCCGCCGGCCGCCCCGGCGCACGGCACGCATACGCACGGAGTCCATTCCCGCGGCAGCCAAACCCACGCCACCGAGATCCACGGAACGCAGCCCGCCGGCGGCGAATCCCGCGTTGCCCGGCCCCGCGCCCGACCCAAGGAGAACGCATGAAACCCGGCCGCATTGTGATGCTCGTCCTTGGCACGCTCTCCGCCCTCCTGGGGCTGGGGCTGCTGGCTGGCGCATTTGGCGTGGGCTGGCTGAACTTCCAGCAGCGCGACGAAGGGTACTTCACCACGCAATCGCACCGGTTCGAAGTCAGCTCCTACGCCATCACGTCCGCCGGGCTGGACATCATGGTCGGCGGAAGGCTGCCGGACGTTATTCCCACCGACAGCGCAGGCAGTGTCCTGCTCCGCGGCGCCACAGCCACCCCGGGCAAGGGAATTTTCATTGGCGTCGCCCCGCAGGAGGACGCGGCCCGGTACCTCGACGGCGTGAAGCGGTCAGAAATCAGGGAGCTCGAACTCCGGCCCTTCAGGGTTCAGTACAACGAAGTCCCCGGCACCAAGACGCCCGCTGCCCCCGGCGCCCAGGGTTTCTGGACCGCTTCCGCCGAGGGCACCGGCACCCAGGAACTAAGGTGGGACGTCCGGCCCGGCAGCTGGACGTTCGTGGTGATGAACGCCGACTCCAGCACGCCTGTTGCCGCGGACCTCCAGGCCGGAGTCCGCTCCGAGCTGCTCTGGCCTCTCTTCCTGTGGCTGCTGATCTCAGGCATCGTGCTCGTGGCCATCGGTGTGCCGCTGATCGTTGTGGGCGCCGCCGGACTCGGCCGGCACGGGCCGCCGCCGCACTATCCTGCAGCGGGAGCTCCAGGCCCCCGCGCACAGGCGCCGCTCGCCAACGCCGCCGCGCCCGGCGGTGCGGGAGTCCCAGGCGTCCCCGGCAGCGCAGGTGCGCCGGGCGGAGGAACGCCGGGTGCGGGAGTCCCAGGCGCGGGCCCTCCGGTCGCGGGTGCAGGCGGACTGCCTCCCGGCACCGCGCCGCCTGCCGCCGTCGGGATCTTTGCAAACGTGCCATACCCCGCGCGCCTCAGCGGGCATCTCGATCCCGCGCTGTCCCGCTGGATGTGGCTGGTCAAGTGGTTCCTGGCCATCCCGCACCTCATCGTCCTGTTCTTCCTCTGGTTCGCCCTGATTGTCACCACCATCGTGGCCTGGTTCGCGATCCTGTTCACTGCCCGCTATCCGCGCTCGCTGTTCAACTTCAATGTCGGCGTGCTGCGCTGGAGCTGGCGGGTGTCCTTCTATGCGTTTTCGGCGATCGGAACCGACCGCTACCCGCCCTTCACCCTGGCCCGCACGGACTACCCTGCGGACTTCGACGTCGACTACCCGGACCACCTCTCCCGCGGCCTGGTGCTGGTCAAATCCTGGCTGCTGGCTATCCCGCACCTGCTGATTGTGGCGGTGCTCGCCGGCAACTCGCGGGTGTGGGTGGCGTCCGACGACGACTTTGCCGGCGGCGCCGCGCGCTACTCGTCGGCGGGCAACTCGATCGCACTGATCTCGCTCCTGGCCTTCATTGCCGGCGTCATCCTGCTGTTCACGGGCAGATACCTGTGGAGCCTGTTTGACCTGCTGCTCGGCCTGAACCGCTGGGTCTACCGCGTCGTCGCCTACGTGGCGCTCATGCGCGACGAGTATCCGCCGTTCCGCCTCGACATGGGCCCGGTCGATCCCGGAGAAGCCCACCCCGGAACTCCTCCGAAAGGCCCGTCATGAAACTCACTGTCCACACGTTCCTGACCCTCGACGGCGTCATGCAGGGGCCGGGCGGCAGGGAAGAGGATCCGTCCGGCGGCTTCGAATTCGGCGGCTGGCTCGTCCCGCATTACGACGACGACATGGGCAAGATTGTGGACGGCTGGTTCGCCGAGGCCGACGCCCTCCTCCTGGGCCGCACCACGTACCAGCTGTTCCAGCCCTACTGGGAGCAGGTCACGGACCCCGACAACGCCGTGGCTGCCGCGCTCAACGGCCTGCCGAAGTATGTCGTCTCCAACACCCTCACGGACCCCACGTGGACCAACACCACAGTCCTCTCCGGCAATTTCCTGGAGGCCATTGACGACCTCAAGTCCGGCCCCGGCCGGGAACTCCAGGTCCACGGCAGCCACCGGCTGGCCCGCGCACTGCACGACGCCGGCCTGGTGGACGAGTACCGGCTGCTCGTCTTTCCGGTGGTGCTTGGCCAGGGCAAGCGGCTCTTTGAAACCGGGGCTGCGCCGTCCGCGTTCACCCTGGCCGGAAGCAAGACGACGTCGGCCGGCGCCGCATACCTGACCCTCCTGCCCACGGCGTTCGGCGCCGGCGAGCTGGAAGTGGGCGAGTTCGAGGTGCGGGACGGGCAGGAGCGTGTCCGGGACTGAGCCGCCGCACCGCGAGGGTGGTCAACCCGACGGTGGTCAACCCGGAGGCGTGGGACGACGCCTAGCCGGAACCCTTGAGGCGTTCCATTTCCCGGCGGTCCTTCTTGGTGGGCCGCCCGGTCCCGCGGTCGCGCTGCGGCAGGCCGAGCGCCGGGGCCACGGGGCGCGGGGGAGTGTGGTCGGTGAAGCAGTGGGATGCGGCCTCCGCACCCACGCGCTTGGCAATCAGCCGGCGCACCTCGAGGATGCGTTCGTAGCCCGGCTGGCGGACCCGGACGGTGTCACCGGGAACCAGCGACTGAGAGGCCTTGGCCGGGTTTCCGTTGAGGCGGACGTGCCCTGCCCGGCACGCGGCGGTGGCCGCGGAGCGCGTCTTGTAGGCGCGGATGGCCCAGAGCCAGGCGTCGACGCGGACCGTGGCGGGGGCGGAAGGAAGGCTGCTCATGATTGCAGCCGAGTATAGCTGGCCGCCCTTGCCACGTTCGCCGGGCAAGAACATAGTGGAGTGAACTGCCAGAAGTTCACCTCGGGGAGGCCGGCATGCTCGACGACGGGAACCAGCAACGCGGCATCCTGGACGGAAAGACCGCCGTGATCTACGGCGCGGGAGGGCCCGTGGGCACGGCTGTTGCCGAGGCATTCGCCGGCGAAGGTGCCCGCGTTTTCCTGGCGGGGCGGACGCAGTCCAGGCTGGACCGGGTGGCCCGGAACATCCGTGAGGCAGGCGGCGCGGCAGAGACCGCCGTCGTCGACGCCCTGGACGAAGCCCAGGTGGAAGAGTTCGTCGGCCAGGTGGCCAAGAAGACCGGACGGATCGACGTCTCGTTCAACCTCATTTCCCTCGGCGATGTCCAGCAGCCGCTCATGGAGATCCCCGCGGCGGACTTCCTCAAGCCCATCGCCAACGCCGCGCGCACGCACTTCCTCACCACCCGGGCCGCGGCGCGGCACATGATCCGGCAGCGCTCGGGGGTGGTGCTGACGTTCGGCGGTTCCGGGCCGCAGACCCTCGCGGGGCTGGGCGGATTCAAGGTGGCGCTGGACGCCATGGAAGGACTGCGCCGGCAATGGGCCTTGGAGCTCGGAAAGCACGGCATCCGCGTCGTCACGATCGTCACGGGCGGGATCACCGAGACCATTCCCTGGCAGATGGAAGGCCGCGAGGAGATCGTGGGCGAGATCATCAGGACGGCCCACCTCAACCGGACGGCCACCCTGGAGGACGTGGGCAACGTGGCCGCCTTCGCCGCCTCGGACAAGGCGGGGTCCATGACGGACGCCACCTTCAATATCTCCGGCGGCGCGATCGTTGACTACTGACGCGACCGCTAAGCCGGCTTACGCCACCAGGACGGCGGCCGCACTGTCCATGTGCTCGCGAATGGTCTTGCCGGCCAGGGAGGCGTCGCCGGTCTCGATGGCCGCCACGATGTCGTGGTGCCGTTCGACGCTCATGTTCCTGACGCCCTTCTCCAGGCCGGCAAACATGATGGACATCCGGATGGATCCCTCCAGCGATTCCCAGGAGTGAAGCAGTGTCTCGTTGCCGGTAAGCCGGCACATGGTGCGGTGGAACTCGAGGTCGGACTCGATCCGCTCCTCGAGGCTGCCTTCGGTTGCGGCCGCCATGGCGTCGATTGCCGCGCGCAGCGACGTGATCACATTTTGGCGGTCCGGGAGTTCGCACAGGGCCCGGGCTGCGAGGGACTCCAGCGCGGCCCGCACGGAGTAGATATCGCGGATTTCCTTGGCATCCAGGTGGCGAACGGAGAGGCGGCCGCGCGGGCCCGCGGACAGCAGGCCTTCCTGCTCGAGCTGCCGCAGGGCCTCCCGGAGCGTTCCACGGCTGATCTGGAGCATGTCGGACAGCTCGGTTTCCACCAGGTGCCGGCCGGGCTCAAGCTCGCCGCTGGTGATGGCGGTGCGCAGCGCGGAAAGCGCCTGCTCGCGAAGGCTCTTCTTTTCCAGTCCCAGCAGGGGTGCTGTTGCTCCGGCCATCGTTCGTCCTCAAGGTCAGTGACTCTATGTCAGTGGTCAACTGTTTACAGCTGGTCTGTTAACTGTTGATGTTACGTCAGAAGCGCGGAACCGGCGCGTACCGGCCCCGCGCTTCCGCCCGGAGATTCCGCTCAGCCAAGCTCCGCAAGAACCTTGGCCACGATCCGCTGCACGGACAGGCCGTAGCGTTCGTGCAGGGTGGGCAGCGCGCCCGCGTCGAGGAAAGCGTCTGGCAGCGCCACCGGCACCACCCGCTTGCCCAGGCCGGCGGTGACGACGGCGGAGGCAACCGTTTCGAACAGGCCGCCCACCACGCTGTGGTTCTCCAGCGTCACGGCGAGACGGTCGGTGTTCAGCTCCGCCAGCACCGTTTCGGCGTCGAACGGCTTGATGGTGGGGGCATGCACGACGGCGACGTCCACGTTGTGCGCCGCCAGCGCCTTGGCGGCCTGCAGTGCCCGCATGGTCATGAGCCCGCTGGAGACAAACACGACGTCGTTCCCGCCGCGCAGCACCTTGGCCTTGCCGAGCTCGAACGTGTAGCCGTACTCGTCCAGCACCGTGGGGACGTTGCCGCGGAGCAGCCGCAGGTACGTGGGCCCGTCGCTGGCTGCCAGCTGCGGCACGGCCTGTTCGATGTCGATCGAGTCGCAGGGATCCACGATGGTCAGATTGGGCATGCCGCGGAAGATCGCCATGTCTTCGGTGGCCTGGTGGCTTGGCCCGTAGCCGGTGGTCAGGCCAGGAAGTCCGCCCACGATGTTCACGTTCAGGTTCGGCTCGGCGCTGTCCAGGCACAGGAAGTCATAGGCACGCCGGGCGGCGAACACGGAGTAGGTGGACGCGAACGGCACCAGGCCGGTCTCCGCCAAACCCGCCGCGGCGCCGAACAGGAGCTGCTCGGCCATGCCCATCTGGAAGAACCGCTCCGGGAAGGCCTGGGCGAAGATGTGCATGTCCGTGTATTTGCCGAGGTCGGCAGTGAGGCCAACGATTTTGTCGTTCTCCTGCGCGGCCTTGACCAGGGCGTGCCCGAACGGGGCGGACGCGGTCTTCTGGCCCGGATCGGCGAAGGACGCGATCATGGCCGAGGTCTTCAGCTTCGGTGCGGTGCCCGTCAAGGCGGTGGAGGTGCTCATCGGACTGCCTTCCCTTCGTATCCTGCGGTCAGCTGCTCGCGGCAAAGCTGCCATTCGTGTTCCTCGATGCGCATGAAGTGCGCCTTCTCGCGGTCCTCGAGCAGCGGCACGCCGCGGCCCACTTTCGTGTCGCACAGGATGACGGAGGGACGCCCGACGGCGGCCGCCTGGGCTGCTGCGTTGTCGAACGCCGCCAGCAGCGCGCCGACGTCGTTCCCGTCCACCCGCTGGGTGTACCAGCCGAAGGCTTCCCACTTTTCCGTGACGGGTTCGGTGCGGAGCACGGTGTCCGTCTTGCCGTCCGCCTGCAGGGCGTTGATGTCCACCATCGCGGTGAGGTTGCCCAGCTGGTGGTGGTGCGCACCCATGGCGGCCTCCCAGGTGGAGCCCTCGTCCAGTTCGCCGTCGGAGAGGAAGTTGTAGACCCTCGCCGCGGAGCCCTGGTGGCGCAGGCCCAGTGCCATGCCGACGGCGATGGTGAGGCCGTGGCCCAGCGATCCGCCGGAGATTTCCATGCCCGGGGTGTAGGTGGACATCCCTGACATCGGGAGCCGGGAATCGTCGGAACCGTAGGTTTCCAGTTCCTCGACCGGAATGATGCCGGCCTCGGCCAGCGCGGCGTAGTGGCCGATTGCGTAGTGCCCGGTGGAGAGCAGGAAGCGGTCACGCCCTTCCCAGCCGGGGTTGTCCGCCTGGAAGCGGAGCTGGTCCGCGTACACGGCGGCCAGCATGTCCGCCGCCCCGAGGGCCTGGCCGACGTAGCCCTGGCCTTGGACCTCGCCCATGGTGAGGGCGTGATGACGGATCCGGTAAGCGGCAGCGCTGATGCGGTGCAAGCGGTCCGTGGCAGTTTCTTTCAGCGTGCGTGTTTCCTGATCAATAGTCATTAGACCGTCACCGACTCGGGGGTGTTTTTCGTGGCCTCGTCCGCCAACTGGCGCTCGCGCTTGCCCCAGGTTTCGCGGGTGGCGACTGCGGCCCAGAGGCCAATGGCTGCGTACAGGCCAAAGAGCAGTGCCGGGCCCATCCAGCCGAAGCTGACGAACAGCAGCGTGGTGATGAAGGGGGTGAAGCCGGAGACCATGGCCGAGATCTGGTAGGACAGTGATGCGCCGGAGGCGCGGGTCTTCGCCTGGAAGAGTTCCGGGAACCAGGCGCCCTGGGAGCCGGCGAGCGAGTTCTGGCAGACCGCGTAGGAGATCACGAGGGTGGCGATGATGAAGATGGCCATGCCGGTGTTGACTAGCAGGAACATGGGGATCGCGAACAGCAGGGCGAAGGCGCAGGACCAGATGTAGAGCGGCCGGCGGCCGATCCTGTCCGTCAGGCGCGCCCAGGCCTGGGTGGCGAAGATGCCGATCGCGGAGGCGATGCACAGCGCCACGAGCGTCTGGGTCTTGTCGGCCAGGTGCTGGCTGTTCAGGTAGGAAATCATGTAGGTGATGGACACGGCGTAGCCGGCGGTCTCTGCGATGCGGAGGCCGATGCCCTTGACGATGTTGCGCCAGTCCGTCTTGATGACCTCGACGATGGGGGACTTCACGATGTCCCCGCTGTCCTTGACCTCATCAAAGACGGGGGATTCGGGCACCTTGGAGCGGATGATCAGGCCGACGACCACCAGCACGATGCTGGCAAGGAAGGGAATGCGCCACGCGAGTTCGCCGCCGAGCTGGACGCTGACGAGGAACACCAGGTTGGCCAGGAGGAGACCCACGGGGAAGCCGGCCTGGACGATGCCGGTGTACTTGCCCTTGGCCTTCCAGGGTGCGTGTTCGTAGCTCATCAGGATGGCGCCGCCCCATTCAGCGCCGAAGGCCAGGCCCTGGACGATGCGGACGAACACGAGCAGGGCGGGAGCCAGCAGGCCCACCTGGCTGTAGGTGGGGAGCAGGCCGATCAGGAACGTGGCAACGCCCATGAGGATCAGCGACGCCACCAGGACGGGCTTGCGGCCAAGCTTGTCGCCCAAGTGGCCGCCGATGATGCCGCCGATGGGGCGGGCCGCAAAGCCGACGCCGAGGGTGGCGAAGGCGGCCAGCGTGCCGGTCACCGGATCTCCGGTCGGGAAGAAGGCCGTTCCGAAGTAGAGTGCAGCCGCGGTGCCGAATCCGATGAAGTCGTAGGTCTCGATCACTGCGCCGACGCCGGAGCCGATGGCGACCCGCCTGGCGTCCTTGGTGCCGTGGACCGGGCCCCTCATGCTGAGAGCTTCTTTGCTCATTGTGAATCCCTTTCGAAGAGCGCCTTGCGCTTCCGCACCGGCACTGTCGACTGTTAACAAATGATATGCCAGTGTGACCTGCATCATGCCTCCATGTCAACAGTCAACTTCAAAGGTTGACTGTTGACAGTCAACGTCTGTACTGTGGTCTTCATCACTACCGCCCCCGGGCATGACCAGAGGATCAACGACGATGTTCAACTCCCGACTCGGCTGCTCGTCCATCAGCTTCCGCCACCAGGATCTGGGCACCGCCCTGCGGACCATCGGCGGCCTGGGCTTCGAAGAAATCGACCTGGGCGCCCTGCCGGGCGTCTGCGACCACGTCCCCTATGACCTGGATGCGGATGCCGTCACGGCCGTCACGGCGGAGGTTGTCGCCTCGGGGCTGCGGGTCCGCTCTGTCAACGGGGACATCGGGGGCCTCAACGCTGTGCTCGACGCCGGCCAGCAGGCGGCCCGCGACCGGCACCTTGATGCGCTGCTCACCCTCACGGCGAACACCGGCGCGAAGGCGCTGGTCCTTCCGTGCGGCGCCCTGGGCCACGAACCGGTCCGGAGCCCCGAGGAGGACCTCGACGAAATAGCAGCCCAACTGACCCGGGCCGGCCAGCGGGCGGCGGAGTTCGGCGTCGAACTCTGGACCGAGTCACTGCACTTCCTGCGCTTCTGCTGGAACCTGGAGCGAGCGGAGCTGCTGGCCCGCCGGCTGGCAGGTTCCGGCGTCGGGATTGTGATGGACTTCAGCCACATCGTCGCCGCCGGCGAAGACCCGCTGGAGTACATCGAACGCCACCAGGGCCGGATTGCCCACGTGCACCTGCGCGACGCCGTGCCCGGCAACATCAACCTGAGCATCGGAAACGGCCACGCCGACTTCGCCGCCGGACTCCGGTCCCTGGCAGGGCACGGCTACGCCGGCCACTTCTCGCTCGAGCTGGAGACCCGGGACATGACCCACGACGAACGCCCGGCAGCCGCGGCCAAGGCAGCCAGTTTCATCACCGACCTCATCTGAACCGACCCACCCGAATCAACTCACCTGAACCACCACCAAGCAACCCAAGGAGCATCATGACCACCATCCAGCGCACCGCCGTCCTCACCGGAGCCACCTCGGACCGCGGCATCGGGATCACCACCGCACGCCGCTACGCCAGCCAGGGCTGGGGCATCGTGATCCTGGACCTCGACGGCGAGAAGTCCGCGAAGGTCGCAGCGGAAATCGGCAACGAATTCAACGTCCCGGCTTTCGGCTACGAGATCGACGTTGCCAACGAGGACTCCGTCAACGCCGCCTACAAGGCAGTGGCGGCCGAGGTCAGTTCCGGCACGCTTCCGGCCGTCGGCGCTTTGGCCAACATCGCCGGCATCACCTCTCCCGTGCCGTTCCTGGAAACCACCCTGGATCTCTGGAACCAGGTCATGGCAGTCAACTCCACCGGCACGTACCTGGTGACCAAGGCGTTCCTGCCGGACATGATCGCCAGCGGCTGGGGCCGGATCGTCAACATGTCCTCTGTTTCCGCCCAGCGCGGCGGCGGCGTCTTCGGCAAGGTCCCCTACTCGGCCGCCAAGGCAGCCATCCTGGGCTTCACCAAGGCCCTGGCCCGCGAAATCGGCGCCACGGGAGTGACCGTCAACGCCATCACGCCGGGAGCCGTGGACACCAACATCCGGGTGGGCAGCACCGATGAGCAGGAAGCCGCCATCAACGCCGGCATCCCGCTGGGCCGCAACGCCACCACGGAAGAGATCGCGGCCGTCATCACCTTCCTGTCCTCGGAGGAGTCGGCCTACCTCACCGGCACCACCATCGACATCAACGGCGGCAGCCACATCCACTAACAGCCCCTGCCCACCCAGCTGAAAGAACCGCCATGACCAGAATCTTCAACGACCCCGCCGACTTCGCCGATGAAGCGCTCGCTGGCTTCTGCGACCTCCACTCCGGACTGGTGCGCCAGGTCCCGGACGGCGCCGTGCGGCGGCACCGGCCGGTCCGGCCGAAGGTCGCCGTCCTGGCCGGCGGCGGTTCCGGGCACTACCCGGCGTTCGCCGGCCTCATCGGCAACCGGCGCGGGACCGCGCCCGTGCAGTCGGGTGCGGCGCACGCGGCACGGCGGCTGGCCGAGAAGGCCCTGGGGACCGCCGATCCCGGCGCGACGTCGCTGGCCATGATCTTCACGGTGATGGGCCCGCATTTCACCGCCGTGCACGCGCCTGCGGCGGCCGTGTCCTGACGTGCCCGAAGTCCTGGCGGGCAACTGGGGCACCTGAGATGCCGGGCTACTCCACCGTGACCCGCACGCGCTGCACCACGTTGTTCCCCATGCCCTGGTAGTTCCACTGCTGCTCCAGAGGCTGGACTGCGCCGGTGGCATCGCCGGCCCGGCAGGCAAGCTCGTGATGGCCCGGATCCGCCACCCAAGGCAGGCTCCAGCCGCGCCACGCGAAGGCGCCGGCGGCCTTGTCCAGCTGGGCATGGACCCACTTGCCGTCAATGCCGACCTCCACGCCGGTCACGGCGCCCTCGCCGGACCAGGCCCGGCCGCGCAGCATGACCGGGCCGCGGGGGAGGAGGCGGCGCCGCGTGAAGAAGTCCGGAATTCCCGGGGGAACCATCAGCGACCGTACCCTGATCCGCGAAACCGGCGTGCCGGCGTCGTTCGCGTTGTGCTGGTAGCGGTACGCGACCGCCTGCTGGAAGCCGTGGAACGGGGCCGTCACCACCTGGATCGACTGCAGCCATTTGACGCTCGCCATGCCGTACCAGCCGGGAACCACCAGCCGCAGCGGGTAGCCGTGCTGGGCCGGCAGCTCGCTGCCGTTCATCTTGTAGGCAAGCACGACGTCGGGCCGCAGCGCTTCCGCGATGGGCAGGCTCCGCGCGTAGTGGTGGCGGACGCCGCCCTGGACCCCTTCATCCGCCCCGGTGAACACCACGTCTACGGCTTCAGGCTCCACGCGGGCCTGCGCGAGCAGGTAGGCCAGCGGGACGCCTGTCCAGACTGCCGTGCCCACGCCCTCGAGGACCCATGGCTGGCTGAGCGGCCGCGGCTTGAGCAGTGAGCGGCCGTTGCCGGCGCATTCAAGCGTCACCGGAACGCTGATGGCCGGGTCCTTCTTGAGCGCGGCCAGGCTCAGTTCCATCGCCATCTCCACGGCGCCGCCGATCCGCAGGTGCCAGGAGCCGTCCTCTATCTGCGGGATGTCGAAGTGCGTCAGCACATAGTGCATGCCCGGCGGCGTCACGTCCTGGCGGAGGGCCTCCAGCGGCATCGAATGGTTCCGCGCGGCCAGCTGCAGTTCGTCCTGGGTGAGCGGCCCGTACGTGGGTTCCCCTGGATGCGGCCTGGGCCGGGCTGACTGACGGCGACGGTAGATCAGCTTTGTCATGGCGTTGCGATTCTGCTCGGTGCTGCTGACGGCGTGCTCCCTTTTAGGTTTACGCCGCACCCTCAGGGCCGTCAACAGTCACGTCCGGCTGTGCTGCCGGCTACAGCTGCGGCAGCTTCACAAACTCCTCGAGCCCGATCGGGTCCTGCCCGGTGAGCCCGTTCACGTCCGACGTCGGCCCGGCCAGTTCACCGGCGGCAATCGCCGTGTAGGTGCTCACCCAGGCGTTCACCAGCCACGCCGGGGCCCCGTACGAGGCCCGGGAGGAGTAGGCCTCCTCCAAGGTTTCGTCGTGGTACGTGACGGCCCGGCCGGTGGCCCGGGTGAGCACCTCCGCCGCCCGCGCCAGCGAGAGATCCTCCGGGCCTGTGAGGTTGTAGGTGAACCCGGCATGCACGGCCGGATCCCGGAGTACCGCCACAGCGCTCCGGGCGATGTCCTCCCGTGTCACGGCTGCCATGACGCCGTCCCGGGCCGGACCGCGGATCACGCCGTCCTCCCCGGTCAGCTTCGGCAGGAAGTCCAGGTAGAAGTTGTTCCGCAGGAACGTAAAAGACATCCCGGACGCGCGGATCCGCTCCTCGGTGGCGTAATGGTCCCGGCCCAGGGTGAACGTGCAGTCCGGGGCGGCGCCGAAGAACGACGTATAGACAATGTGCTGCACGCCCGCCTCGGCCGCGGCATCCACGAACGCGTGGTGGTGTTGCAGCCGGTCTTCCGCCTCGGCCGCCGAGACCATGAACAGGGTCTTCACGCCCTCCAGCGCGGGGCGCGAAAGCACCGGGTCCGCGTAGCTGACCAGGACGGTCGGTGCGTTATCCAGCTCTGGTGCGCGTCCGGCGTCGCGCACCAGCAGGCGCTGGGAGAACCCGGCGTCGGCGAGCTGGCGGGCCACCATTCCGCCGAGGACCCCCGTGGAGCCGGTGACGGCGAGATCGGGAAGGTCTGTCATGGCCGGTCCTAGCCTTCGCGCGTTGCGGGGGATTTTGTCTGGGCCGGATCGCGCTCGGCGAGGGAGCCGATGGCGTCGTCGATCTTCTTCAGGACCTCCGGTTCCAGCTTGACGCCTGCGGCCGCCGCGCTGTCCGCGATCTGCTCGGGCCGGGACGCGCCGATGATGGCCGAGGCCACGTTCGGGTTCTGCAGGACCCACGCGACGGCCAGCTGCGGCATGCTCAGTCCGGCCTCCTCGGCGATGGGCTTCAGCTGCTGCACGCCGGCGAGGACGTCATCGCGCATCCAGCGCTGGATCATCTTGGCGCCGCCCTTGTCGTCCGTGGCGCGGCTCCCCTCGGGCAGCGGCTGGCCGGGCAGGTATTTGCCGCTCAGCACGCCCTGCGCCATGGGGGACCAGACGATCTGGGAGATGCCCAGCTCTTCGGACGCGGGAACGACCTCCGCCTCGATGACCCGCCACAGCATGGAGTACTGGGGCTGGTTGGAGATCAGCTGGAAGCCCAGTTCCTTCGCCAGCGCGTGGCCGTCCCGGAGCTGCTCGGCGGTCCACTCGCTGACGCCGATGTACAGCGCCTTGCCCTGCCGCACGATGTCCGCGAACGCCTGCATCGTCTCTTCGAGCGGCGTCTCGAAGTCGTAGCGGTGCGCCTGGTACAGGTCGACGTAATCGGTCTGCAGCCTGGTCAGGGAGCCGTCGATCGATTCCATGATGTGCTTGCGCGACAGTCCCAGGTCGTTCTTGCCCTTGGGGCCGGTGGGCCCGAACACCTTGGTGAAAATCTCCACGGACTGGCGGCGTTCGCCCTTCAGCGCTTCGCCGAGGACCGTCTCGGCCGCGGTGTTGGCGTAGACGTCAGCCGTGTCAAAGGTGCTGATGCCGGCGTCGACCGCCGCCCGCACGCACTGGGTGGCGACGTCGTTCTCCACCTGGGAGCCGTGGGTCAGCCAGTTGCCGAAAGTGATTTCCGAGATCTTGAAGCCGCTGTTTCCGAGATATCTGAATTCCATGGGCTTTACGCTAGCGGAGATGGTTGCTCAGGGTAAGGGATGCGCGCGGTTCATCTGCCTGCTGCGCCAGCCTGACCGCCGGGCCAGTCCGCCGGGCCTGACTGCAGGGGCGGTGCCTCAGGACCGGACGCGGACGTCCTCGTGCTGTGCCAGCGAGACCATGGACCCGGTGTCCAGGACGGCCATGTTCCCGGCGGCGGGCTTCCGCGCCGGCCGCGGAGGCTGGGCGGACAAGGCAAGCGCGGACCGTGCCGGTGCTTCCTTGGGTCCCGTTTCGCCGGGGGCGGGGGCCTCTGCGTTCGGTTTCGGATTGTTCTGGGCGTCTCCCTGCACGCCCTCTTGGCGCCGGGATTCTTTGTGCAGCGCCTTTTTATCCAGGGCCGCCGTGTGCAGCGCCTCCGTATTAAGGGCGGACTCCACCAGCGGAGCAACCTTCACCACGCCGTCGGCAGCCACACCCAGTCCGGGCCGGTCCGGGGCGCTGACCTTGATCTCCGGGGCGACAGCCCTGGCGCGCGCCACCGCACGGGCATCGGCGGCGGCCACCGCGGCTGCCCAGTCTTTCGACAGGACGGGCGGCACCGGCCGCGCGGCGGTCAGCAGCGGGTGGTGGGCGACGGCGGTGCGGAGCGCCTCTTTGAGCCCGGCACGGCTCAGGAGCTTCTTCCAGTCGCGCGGAGGGCGCGGTTCCCGCGCCGGCCGGGGGGCCTTCGGCTTTTTTGCCGGGCGTTCCTCCGCTGCGGGGACCTCGTCGGGGGCGGCGGCGTCGAAAGATTGCGTCCCCACGGGAAGCCGCACCACCTCGATGGTGTCGTTCCCGGGGAAGCGGCCGAACAGGGCCATCACGATCAGCGCAACCAGGCGTCCCACTCCGGCGATCACCAGCGTCACCATGAACAGGATGAACATGCCGATGAACATGACGAACGCCACGCCCACGGTGCCGAAAAAGGTCAGGTTAAGTGCGATCGTTGTCGGATCTTCCACTTCGCCCTCCTAAAACCAGCCCGCGGCCACCTCGTCCCGCCGCAGCGCAGCGGAAAAATGGCCCCTAACCACCATACGGACTATTTACTGCCGACATGCCCGCATGACAAGCCCTGCCGGGGGTTGTTTCGAAGCTGTTATCGGATGCGTCCCCGGGCGGGGCCTATAGTCGGAATTAGCAGGCGGACTCCATACTTTTTAGGGATGCACATGACCCAGCCCCAGCACTTCACCGGTAACTGCCCGTGCCTCTCCGGTGAGCAGTATGCAGACTGCTGCGGCCGGTTCCACAGCGGCGCAGCGGAGGCGGCCACAGCCGAGCAGCTGATGCGTTCCCGCTACAGTGCCTTTGTGCTCCTCGACGCCGGCTACTTGCTGAAAACCTGGCATCCGGACACGCGTCCTACCGAGCTGGAACTCGATCCGGGACTCGAATGGCGCCGCCTGGACATCGTGTCCACAGCGAGGGGCGGCCCGCTCGACACCGAGGGGAAAGTGGAGTTCAAGGCGCATTTCCGGCAGGACGGGGAGCGCGGCGTCCACCACGAAACCAGCCGCTTCCTGAGGGTGGACGGCCGCTGGTACTACCTCGACGCCGTCGTCCTTCACCAAACGTAGCGGCTGCTACCGCTCCTTATTTTCCGCCGCGGGGGTGAATCCGGCACGGTCCACCTTGCGGTGGAAGTGCATGCCGGCGAGGCCGCCGAGGACGGCGCCCACCAGCGCCACCGCTGCGACCACGACGGCGGCGATGATGCCGGTGGTGGTGAGCTGGCCCTCGTTGACCGGAATACGCGGGAAACTGTTCAGCCGGGCCAGGATGTTGAACCGCTCGCCGGCGATTAGTCCCAGCACCGCGACCACCACGGCGGCGATGAGCGCCCAGATCCACACCATGATGCCCTGCTTGGCCCCGTTGAAGCGGGCCATCCGCCCGGCCACGTAGCCTCCGCTGTAGTAGGAGACGAACAGGATTACGAGCAGCACGATGATGCCCACGATTCCGACCGTCTGGTCCGACGCCGCCTGGCCGACAGCCGTGTTGACATCGGTGTTCGTGGCGAGGCCCACGGCCGTCCCGGCTGCCGCCACCAGGGCCGTCAGCAGCACGGCCATTCCGGTGGCGGCCAGCCAGCCGAAGAATGCCGAGCCCACCTTGACCCCGCCGAAGGCCTCCTTTTCGCGGGCGACGGCGATCTCCCGCGTCGCGAGTGCTGGATCGGCGGGGACCACGTCTGCAGTGTGGGTCTCCGGCGTGTACTCCCGTTCAGCGGACGGTTCCCTGAGATCCCTGCCCCGGTCGCCGCGGTCCCGCATGCCGGTGTCCCGCGTGTCCAGCGTCCTGGTGTTCGTATCCGCGGCTGAACCGCCCGTCACCGTACCGCCGGCGCCTGCGCCGCGGGCCTGGGTGGCATCGTAGACCGGCGTGGCCTCGGTGCGGGGCTCGGATGAGCCGGTTTCTGCGGCGCGCTGTTCACCGGCGGCGCGCTCCTCGCCGGGGGTGCGGCGGGGGCGCTTGTCCTCGGAGCCCATGGAGTTGCTCATCGAACGTCTCACTTTCCTTGAACGGACCAGGCTCATGGTCTAAGCCGGGCAACGCAATGCCGGGGCCACCGCGATGGCCTCACTTCTAGCTAACGCCCATCAATGCCCCATAGCAAGGAAGCTTAGTATTTGGGTTTTCGTGCCGCCCGTGCCCGGCGGAGGCCGGATCAGGTCCGTGACTACCGGTAGGTGCGGTGCAGATTCTCCTTGTCCGTCGCCCGGGGAGACGCGTCCGCGATCCACGGCCCGGTGCCCTCGGACTGGTCCAGGACCCCCGCCTCGAGCCATTCGTAGTCCCCGGCGAGGACCTTTCGCGAAAGGTCGCGGTCGCCGTCGTCGGTGTTCCTCCACAGCTGGTCGAAGTACTCGTCCACGCGCACGCGCGCCTGCTCGCAGAACGCCTCCGCGAGTTCGAACGCGGTGGCGCCCCGCTCGGGTGACGTGCGCAGCAGCATCTCCGCGCGCGAGCAGGACGCCGCCATCGCGAAGAGCTCCGCGCCGATGTCCACGATCCGTCCCAGGAACGCCTGCTTGTGCTCGAGCCCGGCCTGCCAGCGGCCCATGCCGTAAAACGTCTGCCGGGCCAGCCGCCGCGAGGACCGCTCCACGAAGCGCAGCTGCTTGGCCAGCCGGCCGAATTCGGCATAGGAACGCGGGTCCATGCCCGCGCCGGCCACGAGCTTCGGCAGCCACTTCGCGTAGAAGCCGGAGGCCCCGACGGCGGCCCGCGCCTTGTCTGACAGGCTCGCTTCCGCGGAGGCCAGGTCCCCTGCGGCGGCAAGGTGGGCGTCCACGGCTTCACGGGCGATCAGCAGCTTCATGATCTCCGAGGAGCCCTCGAAGATCCTGTTGATGCGGAGGTCGCGCAGCTGCTGCTCCGCGGGGACGGCCCGTTCGCCGCGGGCCTCGAGGGAATCGGCCGTCTCGAAACCGCGCCCGCCCCGGATCTGCACCAGTTCGTCGGCGATCCGGTAGCTGATCTCGGTGGACCACAGTTTGGCCAGCGCGGCTTCGATCCGGATGTCCTTCTGCCCGGCGTCCGCCATTTCCGCGCAGAGCTCGAATACCGCGTCCAGGGCAAAGGCGGTTGCGGCAATGAACGCGATCTTCTTGCCCACGGCCTCGTGCCTGCCCACCGGACGGCCCCACTGGGTCCGCGCATTGGACCATTCGCGGGCGATCTTCAGGCTCCAGCGGCCCGTGGCGACGCAGAGCGCCGGGAGGGACAGCCGCCCCGTGTTGAGTGTTGTGAGGGCGATCTTCAGGCCCTGGCCCTCGCGGCCCAGCCGGTTGGCCGCGGGAACCGTGACCTGGTGGAACCGGGTGACGCCGTTGTCGATTCCGCGCAGGCCCATGAAGGCGTTGCGGTTTTCCACGGTGATGCCGGGGGAGTCCATCTCCACCACGAAGGCGGTGATCCCGCCCTTGTGGACGGTGCCGTCGGCGTCGGTGTGGCGCGGCACCACGGCCATCACCACCACCAGCTCGGCGATCACGCCGTTCGTGGTCCATAGCTTCACGCCGTCCAGCACGTACGCCTCGCCGTCGTCCGTGGGGACGGCGGTGCTGCCCATCCGGGCGGGGTCGCTGCCGACGTCGGGCTCGGTGAGCAGGAACGCCGTGATGGCGCCCGAGGCGCAGCGCGGCAGGTACTCCTGCCGCTGTTCCGGGGTGCCGAACACCTTGACGGGTTCCGGGACGCCGATTGACTGGTGCGCCGAGAGCAGCGCGCCGAGGCTGGGGTGAACGGAGCCGAGCAGCGCGAGGGCGCGGCCGTAGTACACCAGCGACAGGCCCAGGCCGCCGTACTCCAGCGGGATCTTCATGCCGAACACGCCGAGATCGGCCAGCCCCCTGAGGTATTCGTCGGGGATCCTGGCGTCACGCTCGATCACCCGCCCGGATAAGGACCGGCAGAATTCCGTGAGCCGCGCCATGAAGGCCTCGCCGCGGACCACGTCGTCCGGCTTGGCCGCCGGCCACGGGTGGATGAGGGTCAGGTCGAAACTGCCGAGGTACAGGCCCTTGGCAAAGCTGGGCCGGCCCCATTCGGTCTCGCGGGCTGCTTCGGCGATGGCGCGGGCGTCCTCCGCGGACGCGCCGGCCCCGATCTTCTCGGCGGCGACCGGCGTTTCGGAGGCCGGGCTGTCGATGGGCGGGATGGTGCCGGGACCCTTGGCCTGGGCGGGATCCTCGGTGGCCTGACTCTCAGTGGCGGAGCTCACGGGGCATCTCCTTTAACCGGATGACCGGCTCAAGCCCTGGGTCCGCCGCGGGTGGAGAACCCTTCAGCTGTCCCTCAATGCTACTCGCGGGTAAGTACCGGTGCTAGGGGAAGGCTGGGCCTGAAAATCGCCCGGGAGTTCGACCGTGGAAGCATGGCGCACCAGCCCGTCCCACAAATCGTTGATGCCGTGGACCAGCCGGACCAGGGTGCCCGCCACAATCAGCCAGGCCAGCCGTCCCACCCCCACCAGGATCAGCGCGACGAAGGCCGCCACGGCCACGAACGAGACGAGCACCAAGGCAAAAGCCAAGGTTCCGATGAACACCAAGGTGGCCGTCTCCACTGCACTTAGGTCGAAATACATGCTTCCCCCTGCGCCTTTGCTGCGGTTGGATCAGTAGCACGAGCGTAGGGCCTGCCGTGAGCACGGGGCCACCGACAGCGGGGTGAGTCGGAGCCGTTGATACGGGATCGAAATCATACTGCTCCGCAGGTCACGGATTTGTCTCAGCAGCCCCACCAGCAACAGCCGTAACGTTGCTTACCGGTCAACTCGGGGCGCCTCCATGCGGGGCGCCGGTTGGAAGTCTGTCTGCGTTAACCTTGTACTTGGCCGTTTTCAGGATTCCGCCGCCGAAACGATCCCCAGCTACTGAAGGAGAGTGTGTGCCCCGGTCCGCCACGTCCTCCGCTGACGCCATCGGCGCACGGCTCCGGGACCTCGAGCTCCTCACCAAGGGGCCCGCCTGGGCGCTCACGCGTTCCGCCCCGTGGGTCATCGCCGTGCTGCAGGCCTCCTTTACCCGCACGAGGCCGCAGCTTCCACTGGAAGAGTTCCACGCCGACGTCGACTCCTTCCTTGAGCAGCTCCGCCGCCAGGATCCCGGGCTGGGCGGCGGTGCCAACGGTAAGTCCTTCGGGGACGAATGGACGCGCAGGCAGTTCCTTACCCGCCGGAACCAGTCTGGGCAGATCGTCTACGAGGTCACCGAACCGGCTGCGCGCGTCCTCGCCTTCCTGGACAGCCTTTCCAGCGAACGCTCCACCCTGAACGGGTCGCGGCTCGGAACGCTGCTGGGCGACGTGGAGAAACTCGCCAACGAGACCAACCCGGACCAGACGGCCCGGCTGGAATCGCTGGAGGAGGAGATCGGGGAGCGCCGCCAGCTCATCCAGGACATCGCGTCCGGTGACTTCGACGGACTGCTCGACGACGACCAGGCCGTGGAAGCCGCGGGCAATATCCTGGACCTCGCGGCCAGCCTGCCCGCCGACTACAAGAAGATGCGCGACCGGATCGAGGAGCTGGTGGGTGAGCTCCGCAACCAGATCATCGAGGAATCCCTGAGCAAGGGTGCCACCATGGCGCAGGTCCTGGAAGCCGACAAGCGGCTGCGGCAAAGCCCCGAAGGCAGGACGTTCCGCTCCTTCACGGCCTTCCTCGAGGACCCGCAGCAGCAGTTGCGGTTCCGTTCCGCGATCGGCGAGGTGCTCAGCCGCCAGTTCGCGGACGACCTCTCGCCGGAGGACCGCGAAACCCTGAAGAACCTCGTGGCAGAGCTCCGGCAGCAGCACAGCCAGATCCAGCGCATCTACGGCAAGCTCAGCGAAAGCCTGAACACATACGTCCAGAGCGACGATTTCCGCCAGTCGGTGCGCCTCCGCAAGGTGCTCCGGGAAGCCGAACAGGCCATCCGTTCCCTGCCCTACGAGCGCGAACGCCCCGGCCTGGTCCGGGGACCGGTGCTGTTCAACGCGGGCTTCGAATCGCTGGCCATGGTCAAGCTGTTCGATCCCGACGAGTTCGCGGCCCCGCCCCGGCTCGCCGACCCCATCGCGTTCAGCGACTCCGACCGTGTGCGCTCGCCGCGCACGGGCAAGGCGAAGCCGGGGGCCATCAGGGCCGCCGCGGCCGGCGCCTCGACCCTGGCCGAGGCCTGGGCGCAGCTTCCGCCGGAGGAGCAGCACATCAACTCGATCCGGGCCCTCCTGTCCCACGCCCTGCACGACGGTGCCCGCTTCGACCGCGCAGCGGTGGACGCCCTCGACTTCGAACAGATAGACGGAACCACGCGCACGGCGTACCTGCCGGTGGTCACGCTCAAGAAGGATTCCGATGACTGAACTTCCCCGCGAATCACACGGCAGGCCGGACGCCGACACAGCGGTATCGGCTCCGGAGTCACCCCGCGCCGACCCGTTCTCGGTCACCCCGCGGGACACGTTCGTTGATGGCGCCGCGTTGTTCCCGGGCGACACCGGCGTGCTGTCGATGAAGGTCCGCCAGGCCCTGGTGAAGCTGCTGAAGGGCCCGTACGTGGACGGCGGCCGCGACGAAAAACTGTGGACCACGCTCCTGGACAACCAGCTGATCCTGCGCAGCCGGCTGTCCGAGCTGTTTCTGGCGCTGCAGCTGGACCACGAGCGCAAGATTGCCGTGCTCCGGCCGGTTGATCCGGAAGCCATCGGCGGCAGCACGCGATCCAGCATCCTGCGCCAGCAGCGTGCCCTGAGCCGCGTCGAAACCATCGTGCTGCTCCGTCTCCGTCTCCTCCTGGACCGCCACGTCACCGCCCAGACCGACCCCACCATCTCCCGCGAGGAAATTGCCGAGCTCGTGGCCCACTACCAGCCGGCAGGCCAGCAGGACGCGCTCCGCGATTCGGACGTGGTCAACCGGGCCATCACCAAGCTTCTGGCCCGCCAGCTCCTGCTCACCACGGCCCTGGACGACGTCTACACCATCTCCAACGCCCTCCCGCTGGCCCTGCCCTTCGAGAACATCGGGGACATCCCCGCCCAGATCGAAGCCCTGGTCACAGCCACGGCTGACCCCACGGGAACCGAAGCGCTGATAGAGCTCGACGGCGACAGTTCCGCGGAGGAAGACGGTGGCGACGACGCGGAATCGCCGTCGTCGTCCAAGGCGACCACGGCCATGATTGGAGAAGCCAAGTGAGCATCGCAACCATGCTGCCGATGGGCGAGCTCACCAACCCGGGACAGATGCGGCTCGCGCTGGTCCAGGTGGTCAATTGGGGCACGTTCCATGGCGCCCACACCATGCACGTGGACCGCAACGGCACGCTGCTGACGGGCAACTCGGGCGTCGGCAAGTCCACGCTGTTCGACGCCATGCTGAGGGTGTTCGATGCCCGGCCGCGCTCCAACGAGGCCGCCGCCCAGCGCGCCGGCGGAGCCGTGGAGGACAAGAGGACCACGTTCACGTACATGCGCGGCAAGGTGGGCGACAAGGCCGTGGGCGAAGGCTCGGCCAGTGCCTTCCAGCGCCCGGGCGCCACGTGGTCCGCCGTCGCCCTGACGTTCGACAACGCCGCCGGCACCAAGGTGACCGTGTCCGCGCTGTTCGACCTGCCGAAGAACGGCACGGAATCGAGCGTGGGCCGGTACTACGTGATCGACAACAAGCCGCTGGACCTTCCCGCGATCGAGGACATCGCCGAGAAGCGCTTCACCAAGGCGGCGCTGGAGACGATCTTCCCGGACGCCCAGGTCTTCGACGTCCACAAGGCGTTCGCCGAGCGGTTCCGCCGCCTCCTGGGCATCAATTCGGACCAGGCACTTCCGCTGCTCCGGGTGATCCAGGCAGGAAAGGGCCTGGGCGGCAGCGTCAACACCTTCTTCCGTGACCAGGTGCTGGACGCCCCGGCCACGTTGGCCGCGGCGGACGACGTCGTGGAGGAATTCAGCAACCTCATGTCCATCCGGCAGCGGCTGGAGGACGTCCGCCAGCAGCGGGACCAGCTGGCTCCCGTGCCGGGGCTGAACAAGGAATACGCCCAGGCGCTGCTGGACGCCAACCGGCTCCGCGAGCTCGCGGGCGAGGAGTTCGAGGCCTACAGGCAGCAGCTTGCCGTCGCGGTACACGAGAAGACCCTGGCCCGCTTCAAGGCGCTCGCGCAGGCCAAGGCCAAGGAGCTCAGCGCCGAGCGCGCCGTCCGGGACGGCCTGGCCAAGGAGCTGCGGCAGCTCGAGGCGGACTACAACAACCAGGGCGGCAACGCCATCTCCTCGATCGAACAGTCGCTCGAAAATGCACGGGTGGGGCTCAAGCTCCGCCAGCAGGTGGAGGAGGCCGCCCGCCAGGCGCTGGCCGAGGCCGGGCTCGAGCTGGACTGGTCGGCCGACGGCTGGGAGCAGGCCCACGAGCAAGCCGCCGCGCGTTCCGCCGAACTCAAGGACGATTCGGAGGCCCTCAAGGAGCTCCGCTTCGAGGCCTTCGACGGCCACGCCACGAAGAAGCGGGAGCTCGCCGCGGCGGAGCAGGAGCTCGTGTCGCTGAAGACGCGCAAATCGCTGCTGCCGCCGTCGAGCATTGAAAACCGCGCCGCCATCGCGGCCGCCACCGGTGTTCCCGAGGAACAGATGCCGTTCGGCGGCGAGCTCATCGACCTCGCGGACGGCCAGGATCAGTGGCGGCCTGCCGCCGAGCGCGCCCTGCGGAACCTCGCCACCACACTGCTGGTTCCCGGCGAGCACTTCGCCGCCGTCACCAGGTACCTGAACGACCACTCCGTCCGCGGCGCCCTGCGCGCCGTGGACGTGTCCAAGCCGCTCGCCGGCGCGGCGCTGGCCGTGGAGGACGTGTCCGACGGCGACCTGCTGACCAAGCTGGAGATCCTCACCACCGGGCACAACGCCGCCGCGGGGGAATGGATCCGTGAACGCATCGCCCTCGATTTCGCTTATCCGTGTGTGGAAAACCCGGACGAACTGGCCGGCCTGGACAAGGGCCTGAGCCTGGGCGGCGTGGTCAAGCGCAACCGGCACACCGTGGAGAAGGACGACCGCTTCACCAGCCGCCAGGACTACGTCCTCGGATTCGACAACGCGTCCAAACTGGAACTCGTGGCCGGGCAAGTGGCGGACCTGCAGCAGGAACTCGCCAAGGCCGCCGAGCTGGCCCAAAGCCGGGAGGAATCCCACCAGGGCATGTCCCGGCAGCTCGAGGCCCTGCGCCGCGTGGCCGACGACCACCGGCCGTGGGAGCAGGTCTCGGCCGCCGTGGCCGCGGACGAGCTCGCCAGGATCGAGCAGCGGCTCAAGGATGCCCTGGCCGCGCAGGCGGACCTCGAGCCGCTCCGGGCCAACATCGAAGCGGCACGCCAGAAGCACCAGTCCAGCACCGAGGCGGCGGCTGTGCTGCAGAGCGAATACAAGGCGCTGGACCACCAGCTCACCGCCTCCGATTCGCTGCTGGAAGCCGGCCGGACCCGCCTGGGCCAGGCGCCGCCGTCGGACTCCACAGTCACCGCGCTGGAACCGTATTTCACCGGATTCGGCGACGTCACGGAGATGCATGAGCTGGACAACCTTGCTGCCCGGGTCAAGACCCAGCTGCTGGGCGAACTCCATGCCGCGGAATCCCGCGGCCAAGCCACGTCCGAGCGGCTGACCCGGATTTTCGAAGGCTTCGTGCGTGAATGGGGCACCGCCATCTCCGCCGACCACGGCACGTCCATCGGGGCGGCCGGCGAATTTGAGGCCCGCTACCACGCCATTGTCAGCGACGGGCTGCCCGCGCAGGAGGCCGAATTCCGGCAGTTCTTCAACCAGCGCACGCACGAATCCTTCAGCACGCTGCTGCACCTGCTGGACGAGGAGCGCCGCTCCATCACCAGCCGCATCCTGCCGCTGAACGGCATCCTGTCCGAGGTCAACTTCCACGAGGGCAGCTTCCTGGAACTGGACATCAAACAGACCCTGCCGGCCACCGCCAAGCAGTTCAAGGACGCCATCCAGAACGCGCTGAAGACCCGGCACACGCGGCACGGCAAGCCCGCCGCCGGCGCGGATACCGACGACGACGCCGAGCTCACCAACCGCTACAAGTCCCTGGAAACGCTCGTGAAGCGCCTGGGTTCGCAGGCGCCGGAGGACAGACGCTGGCGCGCCGAGGTGCTGGACGTCCGCGGGCACCTGTTCATCCAGTGCAAGGAGCACCGCGAGGTGGAGGCTCCGGCGAAGCAGAAGGCCGCCAAGGCCGGCACCAAGACCGAAGTCTTCATGCACGCCGACACCGGATCGATGTCCGGCGGTGAGCGGCAGCGGTTCACCGCGTTCATCATGGCCGCGGCGCTGAGCTACCAGCTGGGCATCGCCGAACAGGGCTTCACCACCTACGGCACCGTCATGATGGATGAGGCCTTCGTGCTGGCCTCCGAGGAATTCGCCGGCGCCGGCATCAAGGCGCTGCACGAATTCGGCTTCCAGCTGCTCCTCGCCGCCCCGGAGAACGTGATCGACCTGTCGCGGCACCTTGGCTCGGTCACCGAGATCCTCCGGGACAAGCGCACCAACCGCTCCGGCGTGCTGACCGCCCCGGTGATCACGCCGAAGCCCGGCTCCGAGGGACAGTGGCGGTCCGAAGCCAACCCCGTGGACATCGTGCTCCGCTAGCCGGACAGCAGGTGGCTGTGCGGCCGGCACCTGTAGAGCCAGCCCGTGTTGGCCGGATCACCCGTCGTGATCTTTCCGCGCCGTAAAATAACAAATCGATGGATTTATTGACGGATCCCTAGTGAGCGCCTGCTCCTGCGTGCGATTGTGTTGAGCACCCACACTTCGCCTCACGCTCCACCAGGGTCATCAACACTCCCACGCGGCGGGCCACAGCTACCCTTTCCGGGCTTGACGGCGTCCTTCATGAAAGGCACCATCATGCGTCCTGCACATCACGGCACCTTTGTCGCAGCCCTCGCCGCCGCCATCAGCCTGGCCGGCTGCGCCGCCGGCGCCCCGTCCGCGTCCACCACGGCGAGCCCGACGACGACAGCCGCCCAGCCGTCGTCGTCCGCTACCGCTCCGGCCGCGCTGGCGACGTACACGTTCCCGGACGGGCGCCTGTCTTTCAAGTACCCGGCTGACTGGAAGGTGGAGCTGTTCACCGGGGACGTGAAGCCCTCCACCTCCAGGACCGCCACTGTCTTCGACGCCAGCGGCACCAAGCAGGTCACGGTCTACTCGGGGCTGGTGGCCGACGGCGTGACCCAACCGGTCACCCGGACCGTGTTCGAGTCCGCACCCGTCGCGGGCCTCCAGCAGCAGCAGGCCCCCGCCGCGCACTACTCCTTCTACGTAGACCGGATGGAGAACAATCCCACGTACCGGATGCACCTGACAGCCGGGGCGCCGGCGGCCGGGAAGGGCATGGCGCTCGACGGGATCGTCCGCATCGGGAAGGAAGTCCTCGTGGCGGACGCGCAGTTCATCGAGAAGCCCTTCGCCAGCGACTCCGCAGCCAAAGCCTGGCTGGCCAGCGACGAGGGGCAGTCCATCAAGGCGCTGCTGTTGAGCGTCACCTACCGCTGACTTGAAGCGGGGTGGGCCGGCCGAACCAGCGTTTCGGCCGGCTCAACCCGCGCCTTCGGCCAGATCAATCCGCGGTTTCATCCGCGCACGCGTCGATCTGGGCCTGGACGATCGCCCCGTAGTGCGCCACGAGGTCGTCAAAGTCCCAGCCGTCGAACAGGCCGAGGGTCCGTACGGTCTCGCCGAAGCCGGTCATCAGGGCCGTCACCGTGGAGGCGAAACGTCGCTCAGGCGTGGCGTCCCCGATCAGCCGGGCCATGGCTCCCAAGTAGAGTTCGCGCAGTTCTGTCCGCGCCGCGTCGGGATCGGGGGAGTCGTGGACGCTGAACGGAATCATCGCCCACGGTTCCTGCATGCCGCGCTCCCGGCGCATCAGCACGCGGAACACGAGGGCGCTGCCGAGTTCCGACGGCGGGACGTCCAGTTCCGTAAGGAGCGACTCGTCCGGCTGCACGGCGGCGAACAGTTTGTCCTTGGAGATGAAGTGCTTCATGACCAGGGCGGCCGAGACGCCGGCTTCGGCGGCGATGTCGCGGACCGTGACCGCGCGGTAGCCCCGATCTCCGAACAGGCGCCGGGCGGCGCTGAGGATGGCCTCCTGGCTCGGGCCGCTCATGCTCTCACCGGCTCGCCGGCGTTCTGTGGCTCCCGAAGGGGAGCCCTGAGATCCACGGTCACGGAGCGGTTGTCGACGGCAAGCTTCCGCGCCATGGCCTGATGATTCACAGGATGAAGCATAGTCACTATGTAGCGGCCGGCTGCCGGCAGCGGAAGCCTGTAGACGCCGTCGTCGTCAGTCGTTGTGGTGGCCACGTGCTCGCCGCTGGCCTGCAGCAGCGACACCACGGCGCGGGCAACCGGCTCGGCCCCGAGGGTGGCGGTCCCGCTGAGTTCGAGCCGATCGTGCAGCAGGAAGTTCTGCTGGAGGGTGCGGCCGTCGAAGTCGAAGACCTCGGCCATGGGCGCCCAGCCGGCCGCGTTGGCCACCATGAGGTACTTGCCGGCGCCGGGCAGCGCCACCGAATAGTTGCCCTCGGTGTCCACCCGGCTCCAGTCGACGGGCTCGCCGGTGGTCTGGAGGACGGTCACGACGGCGGGAGTCAGCGGGCGGTGGTCGGCGGCCAGGACGCGGCCCTGAACGACGAGCTCGGTAGCCGCGACGGCGGGCACGGCCGGGCGGTGCGCGGCGGCCCGCGGGATGGCGATGGCGGCCAGCACCGAGGCCGCCGAGGCCATCGCCGCCATCCAGAAGACGTCCTGGAACGCCGCGAAGGACGGCGCCCGGACCGGTCCCAGGTTCATGGTCACGGAGGTGAGGACGGCGGCGACGGCGGCGCTCGACGTCGAGGTGCCGATCGAGCGGACCAGGCTGTTCAGCCCGTTGGCGGACGCGGTTTCAGTGATGGGGACGGCGCCCATGATCAGGGTGGGCATGGCCGCGTATGCGATGGCCGTGCCCACGCTCACCACCGTGGAGCCGATGACCACCACGGTGATGGAGTCGTGGAAGAAGACGCGGCCCACGTAGCCGGCAATCATGACGCACGCGCCGGTCATCAGCGCCGTCTTGCCGCCGAACCGCCGGATGATCCCGCCTGACACAGGCGCGAACACCACCATGGCCAGTCCGGACGGCACCATGCACAGGCCGGCAGTGATGACGTTCAGCTGGAACCCGTAGCCGGTGGCTGTGGGGAGCTGGAGCTGCTGGGTGGTCAGGAGCATGTTGGCGAACATCGCGAAGCCGATCAGCAGCGACGCGATGTTGGTCATGAGCACCGGGCGGCGGGCCGAAGTCCGCAGGTCCACCATGGGCTGGCCAACCTTGAGCTCGTACGGCACCCAGGCTGCCAGCAGGACTGCGGCGGCAAGGAACAGCAGGAGCACCGGTTCGGAGTCCCAGCCCCACGAGCCGCCCTTGGAAATGGCCAGCAGCAGGGACCCCAGCGCGGCGGACAGCACCAAGGCGCCCGCATAGTCGAAGCGGCCCGGGGTGCGGACCTTCGATTCCGGGACCACCAGCACCACAGCAAGGAGCAGGAGCGACCCCGCGCCGGCGGCAACCCAGAAGATTGATTCCCAGCCGAGGCCCTCGTACAGCACGCCGGCAAGAGGGAGGCCCAGGGCGCTGCCGATGCCCAGGGTAGCGCTCATGAGCGCCACTGCCGAGCCCATCTTCTCCTTGGGTAGTTCATCTCGCATGATGCTGATGCCCACTGGGATCAGGGCCGACGAGAAGCCTTGGAGGGCGCGGCCGATGATGAGCCACAGGAACGTTCCGCCCACGGCAGCCATGATGGAGCCCGCCACCATGATGGCCAGGCACACCACCATCATCCTGCGCTTGCCGTACATGTCGGCGCTGCGGGACACAATCGGGGTCGCCACGGCGCTGGAGAGCAGCGTGGCCGTCACGAGCCATGACGCGTCGTCCGCCGTGACGCCCAGAATCCGGGGAAAGTCCGGGAGCAGCGGCACCACAAGGGTCTGCATGAGCGCCACCACCGTGCCGCTCAGCGCGAGAACGGCCGTGATGGCGGACGGGGAGAGACGGCGGGATGGTCTCGTGGCAGCGGAATCTGTCATGGGAGGACTTTCGGGGTACGGAGGGGCGCGGAGGCATGGTGAACGCGCGTTTACTCCTTCGAGTGAACCATTGTTCACCCCGGAAAGGCAAGGGATTTGGGCATGCTTTGCATCACTCGGCAATTACGTGACGCAAACCTTTCGTAATCTATTGAAGGATAGGCTAGCCTTACTTGGGTTTGCTTCAATGACCTAAGGAGTTCCGTGACTTCCCCCCTCTTCGCCGGCCCGAACGCCGGCCTCGGCGCCGCCGGCGCCACCCGCCGGACGCTGCTCAAGACCGCCGGCAAGGCGACCGCAGTCCTGGCCGCCGCGGCGCTCTCGCTGACAGCCTGCTCTACCGGACCAGTCTCTTCGGCCTCCGACGCCGGCTCGACCGCGTCAGCAAGTGCCCAGTTCCCCGTCACCATCAAGCACGTCTTTGGCGAAACCACCATCAAGGCCCAGCCCAAGCGCGTGGTTACGGTCTCCTGGGTCAACGACGACGTTGCCATCGCCCTGGGCGTGGTTCCGGTGGGTGTGCCGAAGAACGAGTGGGGCGGCAACGACAAGGGCTCCACCCCGTGGAAGGACGCCGCGCTGGAGAAGCTCGGCGCCGGCTTCGGCTCGGCGAAGGCGCCGGCCCAGTTCTCCGAGGCGGACGGCATCAACTTCACCGAAATCGCCAAGCTCAACCCGGACGTCATCCTGGGCGCCTACTCGGGGCTCACGGCTGAGGATTACAAGAAACTCAGCGAAATTGCCCCCGTGGTGGCGCACCCGGAGCTGGCGTACGGCACGTCCTGGCAGGATTCCACGAGCATCATTGGCAAAGCCCTGGGCAAGGAAGCCGAGGCCGCGAAGCTGATCTCCGACACCGAAGCCACCATCAAGGACGAGGTCGCCAAGTACCCGCAGATCGAGGGCAAGTCCTACATTTACGGCAACCTCGAGCCCGCCAAGGGTGACGGCGTCAACGTCTACACGGCTAATGACAACCGGCCGAAGTTCCTCACCGCGATCGGCATGAAGCTGGCTCCCGTGGTGGAGGAGAAGTCGAAGGGCTCCAAGGAGTTCTTTGTCCCGTGGTCCGCCGAGAAGGCCAACGAGCTTGATTCGGACATCTTCGTGACCTGGGTTCCCGATTCCAAGACCGCCGAGTCGATCAAGAGCGATCCGCTGCTGAGCCAGATTCCGGCGATCAAGGGCGGCGCCCTGGTGGCTGACTCGGATAACACGCTGACCCTGTCCATTTCCGCTTCCTCGCCGCTGAGCCTGCCGTGGTCACTGGACACGTTCCTGCCGCAGCTGGCCAAGGCCGCCGACGCGGTCCGGTAGGCAGCACTTCATGACAAACGGCACGACGACGGCGGCCGATTCGCGCGAACTGGCAGCTAACGACGCCAAATCCGGGTCCAAAGGGCATTACCTGCCAGTTCGCGCTCCCCGGAGGGGGAGGGCTCGTGGCCCGCAGGCCGCGTGGCTGCTGGCCGCCGTCGTCGTGCTTGCTGCCGCCTGCGCCGCCTCGCTGGCCGCGGGTGCCCGCGGGCTGTCTCCGGACACCGTATGGCGGGCGCTGACGCACTTCGATCCCGCCAACGGCGACCACGCGGTGGTGCACGCACGCATTCCGCGCACCATCCTCGGGCTGCTCGCTGGCGGTGCGCTGGGCCTCGCCGGGGCAGCCATGCAGGGCGTGGCCCGCAACCCCCTGGCCGATCCCGGCATCATCGGCGTCAACGCGGGCGCCGCGCTGGCCGTGGTCACGGGCATCTACGTCTTCGGCGTCTCCTCGCTGACCGGGTATATCTGGTTCGCGTTCCTGGGCGCTGCGGGCGCCGCCGTCGTGGTTTATCTCATTGCCTCCATGGGCAGGGACGGCGCGACGCCGGTCAAGCTCGCCCTCGCGGGCGCCGCCCTCAGCGCGGGCCTGTACTCATTGATGAACGTCATCCTGGTCTCCAGCCAGGACACCTTGGACCGCTTCCGTTTCTGGCAGGTGGGCGGAATCGCGGGGCGCGACTGGTCCGTGGTGCTGCCCGGCGTGCCGTTCCTCCTGGCCGGCGCACTGATCGTGCTCTCGGCCGGGCGGACCCTCAACGGCCTTGCCCTCGGAGACGACATTGCCCGCGGACTGGGCCAGCGCGTCGGCCTCGCCCGCGGGGTGACAGCGCTGGGCATCGTGCTGCTGTGCGGCTCCGCCACCGCTCTCGCCGGGCCGATCGGGTTCGTGGGGCTGGTTGTCCCGCACGCCGTCCGCGCCCTGACCGGCCCGGACTACCGCTGGATCCTGCCGTTTTCCCTGGTGCTCGCTCCCGCGCTGCTGCTGCTCTCCGATGTGGTGGGCCGCGTTGTGCTGCTTCCCGGCGAGGTGCCGGCGGGCATCATGACCGCCCTCGTAGGTGCTCCCTTTTTCGTCTGGCTGGTCCGCCGCGGCAAGAGGGCAGGCCTGTGAACAAGTCAGACCTCGCCGCCGTCGGGCGCGAACTGGGCGAAAACGCACCCGGCACCGTGCGCGAATCGGCAGATAATGCCCTCAAAACCGCGAACACAGGGCATTATCTGCCGGTTCGCGCTCCGCGGCTGCACAGGCTGCCGGACGCGGTGCTGAACCGGACAGCGGCCCTGGCGCTCGCCGTCGTGCTCCTCTTCGCAGCGGGCGTCCTGCTGGGCAGCTACACGGTGACCATCCCGGACTTCTTCAAGGTCCTCTCCGCCCAGCTCACCGGCGGCGAGAAGATCCCGGGCGCCAGCTTCATCGTGATGGAGGCCAAGCTGCCCCGCGCCGTGATCGGCGCCATGATCGGCGTGGCCTTCGGACTCTCCGGCGGGCTGTTCCAGACCATGCTGCGCAATCCGCTGGCCAGCCCGGACGTGATCGGCATCAGCTACGGGGCCAGCGCCGGCGCTGTCACCGCCATCGTCATTTTCGGCGCCTCCGGGGCCGCTGTTTCCGGGGCGGCGCTGGGCGGCGCGCTAGCGGTGGCCGCGCTGATTTACGGGATCTCCCGCAGCGGCTCCCTCGGCGACGGCAGCGCGGCCGGTAACCGGCTCATCCTGGCGGGCGTCGGCATCGCCGCGGCGCTCCACGCCGTGGTCAACTTCCTTCTGACACGGGCGGATATCCGCACGGCGGCGGATGTCCTCGTCTGGCTCAACGGCTCGCTCAATTCGGCCAGCTGGGACCGCGCCGGCGTGCTCGCCCTGGCGCTGCTGGTCCTCATTCCGGCCGCGGCACTCCTGGCCGGCCCGCTGCGCATCCTCGAACTCGGGGACGACGCCGCCGCAGGGCTGGGAATCCGTGTACGGCGGACCCGGCTGGGTGTGGTGATGACCGCCGTCGCACTTGCCGCGGTGGCGACGGCGGCAGCCGGGCCGGTGGCGTTCGTCGCCTTCCTGGCCGGACCCATCGCGCGCCGCTTCACCGGGAAGGCCAGCCTCCCGGCGTCGGCCTTTGTCGGTGCCTCGATCGTCCTGGCGGCAGACTACTTTGCCGCCAACTTCGCCCCGCTGCTGCTGGACGGCACCGTGCTGCCGGTGGGTGTGATCACCGGTGCGCTGGGCGCCCCGTTCCTGCTGTGGCTGCTGGTCACTTCCAACCGAAAGGATGCCTGACATGGCTGTTCTCAACGCCCGGGACCTCACGCTGCAGTACGATCAGCGTCGCGTCGTGGAGAACCTCACCGCCGAGATTCCGGAGGGCCGCGTGACGATGATCGTCGGGGCCAACGCCTGCGGGAAGTCCACGCTGCTGCGCGGGCTGTCGCGGCTGCTCAAGCCGGCCGGCGGCACGGTCACCCTCGACGGCAAGGACATCCATTCCCGCCCCGCGCGCGAGCTGGCACGCACGCTCGGCCTGCTTCCGCAGCACCCCGCCGCACCGGACGGCATTACGGTCCGCGATCTGGTGGGCCGCGGCCGGTACCCGCACCAGGGCTTCTTCCGCGGCTGGTCGGAGAAGGACGACGCCGCGGTGCAGCGCGCGCTGGAGGCCACCGAAACGCTGGACCTCGCCGGGCGGAACGTCGACGAACTCTCAGGCGGGCAGCGCCAGCGCGTGTGGATTGCCATGGCCCTCGCCCAGGAAACGGAGGTGCTGCTGCTCGATGAGCCCACCACGTACCTGGACCTTGCCCACCAGGTGGAAGTGCTGGACCTGGTCACCGACCTGAACCGTCAGCGCGGCACCACGGTGGCGATGGTGCTGCATGACCTGAACCTCGCGGCGCGGTACGCGGACCATGTCATCGCGCTGGAGGGCGGCCGGATCGTCGCCGAGGGCGCTTCGGCCGCCGTGATCACCGAGGACTTGGTGCGCGACGTGTTCGGACTGGAATGCCGGGTGCTGCCGGACCCCGTCTCCGGCACGCCGCTGATCATTCCGCTCGGGAGGCATCACGCAGCCCCAAAAGCCCCGACCTCAATCCTGGAGATGGCCTCATGAGCACAGCAAAGAACAGCCCTGCCCGCTCGCGGCTGACAGCCGTCCCCGGAAGCTCCGCCCGGGCAGTCGCCGAGAGGCACCCGGTCTCCACGGAGCCCATGACGCTCGCGTTCGGCGTCACGGTGTCCGCCGTGGAGGAACTGAGCCCTAACTTCCGGCGCCTGACGTTCGGCGGCTACGCGCTCCGCGACTTCGGCGTGCACGGGGACACGTTGGACCTGCGGGTCAAACTGATGATCCCCTCATTGGCGCCGGACGGCAGCAGGCTCCCGCTGCCCAGTTTCCGGATGGAGCAAAGCGGCTGGTTCCAGGCGTGGGTGGCCATGGATCCGGCCACGCGCGGCTCTATGCGCACCTACACTGTCCGGCAGGCTCGGCTCGACGCCGTCTATCCGGAGATCGACGTCGACTTCGTGATGCACTTTGACCCGGACGGAAACGGCGGTCCCGCCGCGAACTGGGCACTCAGCGCCAAACCGGGAGACGCCCTGACGCTGATCGGCCCGAACAACCGCGCGGCGCACTGCGTCACGGCCGAAACTTACTCCGGCATCGAGTGGCGGCCCGGCCTGGCGCAGCGCGTGCTCCTGGCCGGCGACGAGACGGCCGTTCCCGCCATCAGCGCCATCCTGGAAAGCTTGCCCGAGTACATGACCGGCCACGTTTTCCTGGAGGTGCCCGAAGCGGGCGACTTCCTTGACCTCCGCACGGCCGCCGACGTCGAAATAACCTGGCTCGCCCGCGGCGCCGCGAGAGGCCGCTCCCGGCCGCACGGGGAGCTCCTCCAGGCCGCGGTCCGCAAGGCCGTCTCCGTCCCGGGCTGGGTGGCCATCAAGGCTGCCGGCGCTGCCGGGCCTGAACCGGACGACGTCGACGTGGACCGGGACATCCTGTGGGAAACGCCGGCCCGCATGGATACGGCCGCGATCAGTGCCACCAAGAATCCGGACAAGCCCGCCGGGGCCATGCCGTTCTATGCGTGGATCGCTGGCGAGGCCGCCGTCATCAAGGACATGCGGCGCTACCTGGTCCGCGACGTCGGGATCGACCGGAAGCAGGTCGCCTTCATGGGGTACTGGCGGCAGGGGAAGGCTGAGCTCTAGGCTTTCTGCGCCGCTGGCGGCGACGCCGCACACTACGGGTGAGGGGCGGCCGTAAGGCGGCCATCCCGCGTGCTCGGTCGCTTGCCCCGCCGTCCCCCTGACCTCGCAAGCTCGGCCAGGGAACCCCGACGGCGGGCCTCTCCCTTAGACGCACGCTTCCGGATGGCCACCTCACGGCCTCTCTTTTTCTGGACGGTCTCGCCGATCCTGTCGCTGGCCGTTAACTCAGCCGTTCCCTGGCGCTCGCTTTGCTTGATTAGGGTGGCCGGGTGGGTGTGTCTCCTTTGCTGCCGGACCGGGGTGGGCGGCGTGTGTTCGTTGCTCTGGGGGATTCCTTTACCGAGGGCGTGGGGGACCCGAGCTCCCGGCTGCCGAACGGGGTGCGCGGATGGGCCGACCGGGTCGCGGAGAAGCTGGCCAAGGCGGAGCCCGGCTGGGAGTACGCCAACCTGGCCATCCGGAGTAAGCGGCTGCGCCACATCGTCGACGAACAGCTCGAACCGGCGCTCGCCATGAAGCCCACGCTCATCACTTTGTACGCCGGCGGAAACGACATCCTGGACTTCGGAACGGACATCAATGTCCTCATGGCCCAGTACGAGGCCCTCGTCGCCAGGTTGGCTGCGACCGGCGCCACGCTGGTTCTGTTCACTGGTTTCGACGTCAAAGTGTCCGCCGTGCTGGAGCCTTTGAAGAAGCGGAACGCCGTGTACAACCAGCGGGTGCGCGACCTTGCGGCCAAATACGGGGCCCTCCTGGTGGACTACTGGTGCTTTGATGCCTTCCACGACGGCCGGATGTGGGACACGGACCGGCTGCACATGTCCAAGGCAGGTCACAAATACCTTGCGGGGCAGGTCCTGGACCACCTCGGCGTGCCGCACAAGATCACCCTCAAGGAGTGGGAGCCGCCGGCCAAAGTGACTCTCCGCGACTGGGAGCGAAGGCAGCGGCGCTGGGTGAACGACTGGGTGGTCCCGCTCTTCGGCAGGAAGCTCCGCGGCGTCACGCTGGGAGACAACCTCAGCCCGCGCTGGCCCAGGCCGGTGAAAGTTCCGCGCAAAGGCGGCCTGAAGAAGCTGATGGACCGGTAGGGCTCCTTCCACTTTGTGGCTTGAATAGTGCCACTGTAAACAACTGTTGACTTGTGTGCAACGTCACAGCTAGTGTTGCGGCACTGACAATCCGTCAATCATCAAGCTTCAAGTCCGCTCAGCGTTGCGGGTACCGTTCGAGGGCGTGAACCGCCGTCGCCGGCAACCCGACGTGACAGCCGGATCCCTGCCCCTGCTCCCTCATCCACGCTCACCTTCTTCCCGCGTGCGCCGAGGGGAGCCACCGCCACGAGAGGCATCACCGCCATGACTGACAGCAATTCCCTCCATTTCGACCGCCGGAAGCTCCTGAAGGCCGCGGCGCTGACGCCGTTCGCCGGCTTGGCCCTGTCCGGCTGTGGCTCAAAGCCCGCCGAAAGTGCGGCAGCCAACAAGACCGTGACGGTCACGTCCTATGGCGGCTCCTACAACGACCAGTTGACGCAGACAATCCTGGATCCCTTCTCCAAGAAGACGGGCATCCAGCCCACGCTGCTGGCCAACACCAGCCTCGCGGCGCTCAAGGCCCAGGTGCAGTCCGGCGACGTGCAGTGGGACCTCGTGGAAATCACGGCACCGGAGTACGAGACGGCCGTCGCCGAGGGCCTGCTGGAAAAGTTCGATTACGACATCATCAGCGACAAGGGCCTCCCCGGCTACGCCAAGGCCGAGTTCGGCATCAAGTACCTCAGCTTTCTGTTTGTCATGGCGTGGGACCAGAAGGTCATTCCGGACGCGCAAGCGCCAAGGGACTGGGCCCAGTTCTTTGACCAGGACAAGTACAACACCAAGCGTTCCGTTTACAACCAGCTCTCCGACAGCTCGGTCCTGGAAGCCGCGCTGCTGGCAGACGGGGTCCCGTTCGACAAGATCTACCCCCTCGACGTGGACCGCGCCCTTCGCGTCCTTGGACACCACCCGGGCAAGGACCGGTTGCTTTACCACGCCGCAAACCAGGAGCCGATCCAGCAGCTCACGTCCGGCGAGGTCTCGCTCTCGACAAGCTTCAACAACCGGATCAACGCCGCCCGCACTGACGGCGCCAAGCTGAACTTCTCGCCTGAAAACGCGGTCCTGGCCGGAGACTACTTTGTGGTGCCAAAGGGGGCCAAGAACAAGGAAGCGGCATTCAAGCTCATGAACTTCATGTCCAACGACGCCGAGGCCGGTGCCGCGTTCGACAAGGTCACCAACCTGACACTGGCCAACACGCCGGCTCTGTCCAAGCTGCCGAAGGAAATCGCGGACACGCTGCCGACGAGCCCGCGGCTGGCCGACAAGATCCTGGTGCGGGACGACAAGTGGTGGTCTGAGAACCTGAAGAAGACCGAGCAGCAGTTCAAGCTGTGGCAGGCAAGCTGATATGACGGCTGCAACTCTCACAGTCCGGCCGCAGGGCCGCCGAGCGCCGGGGGAGGGGAATCCGAGGGTCCGGCGCCGGCTCAGTGGCTGGTGGCTGCTGCTGGCACCGATCATGGTCTTCGACGTGATCCTGTTCCTGACGCCGCTCGGGAAACTCGTGGCCTCAAGCTTCGCCGACAACGCGTACCAGCGGGTGCTCGAGGACCCGCTGGTGCTGCGCTCGCTCGTCAACACCCTGACGATCAGCCTCGCCAGCACGATCGTGACGGTGGTGCTCGGCTACATCATCGCCATGGTCCTGTGGCGTGCCGGGAACGTCGCCCGGGTGATCCTGTTCGCCGTCGTACTCCTGCCCTTCTGGACCGGCATCCTGGTGAAGAACTTCGCCTGGGCGGTGCTGCTCCAGGACAACGGCATCGTCAACGCCTTCCTGCAGGGAATCGGTCTGACCGATGCGCCGATCGAGCTGCTGCACAACCGGTTCGCCGTGATCGTCGGCATGGTGCACTGTCTCCTGCCATACGCGGTGTTCCCGATCTTCTCCTCCCTGACGTCCATCGATGACCGGCTTGGCCTGGCGGCCCGCTCGCTGGGGGCGCCGGAAGGATCGGTCTTCCGGAGGATCACGCTGCCGCTGAGCATGCCCGGCATCTCGGCGGCGGGGCTGCTGGTCTTCATCATCAGCACCGGCTTCTTCATCACTCCCGTGGTGATGGGCGGACCCGGCGACATGATGATCGCCAACCAGATCGACTACTACGCGCGCCAGCTCACGGACTTCTCCGGCGCCGCGGCACTGGCCGTGGTCCTCACGGTGATGGTGAGCATCATGGTGGCCGTGTATCAGCGTGTGCTCAAGGCAGGAGGCCAACATGAAGACCACTAATCCGCAGCACCGGGTGCTGGCGCTGCTATCCGTTCCCGTGTTTCTGTTCCTGGTCATTCCGACGGCGATCGTGGTGCCGGTGGCGCTGAACGACAGCCGCTACATCACCTTTCCGCCGGAAGGATTCTCCCTCGCAGCCGTAGCCGGCTTCTTCGGGGACAAAGCATGGACGTCGGCACTGACGGCCAGCCTGCAATCGGCGGGTATCGCCGTCGTCATCGGTGTGCTCTTGGGCTCCACGGCCGCGATCGGCCTGCACGGGCGGAAATTCCCCGGCCGCTCAGCCGTGATGGGGCTGATCCTCGCGCCGATGATCGTGCCAACGGTGGTGCTGGCCCTGGCGTTTTACCAGTTCTTCATCTCGATCGGGATGGTGGGCAGCATCCTCCCCATCGGCCTGGCGCACGCCGTGATCGCCACCCCGTACGTCTACCTCACTACCCGGGCGGCCCTCGCAGGCCTTAACCCGGCACTCGTGAGGTCGGCGCAAAGCCTTGGTGCCGGCCCGTTGTCAGTACTGCGGCACGTGTACCTCCCGATCATCCTGCCGGGCCTGATCTCGGGCGCCCTGTTTGCGTTCTCGGTCTCCATCGACGAGACCGTGATGTCGCTGTTCATGCAGTCCCCGGGCGCCACCACGCTGCCCGTCAAGATGTTCACGGACATCCAGTTCAACCTGACCCCGAAGATCGCCGTTTCCTCCGCGCTTCTGGTCAGCGTCGCCACCATCGGGCTCCTTCTGCAGGTCATGTTTGTCCTCAGGCGCCGGTCCACCGCACGGATGCTGCCGCTCGCAGTCTCCGCCCAATCGTAAGGAATGCCGATGACCACATCAGTGATCTCCGCAGAATCAATGTCAGGCACCCGGACCGCTTCGCGGGGCGCCATTGAACTCCGCAGCGTCAGCAAGAACTACGGCGACGTCGTGGCCGTGGACCGGCTGGACCTCGTTGTCCAGCCCGGCGAGTTCGTCACCCTGCTCGGGCCCAGCGGGTCCGGCAAAACCACCACCATGATGATGGTTGCCGGCTTCGAGGAGCACAGCGCAGGCTCGGTCCTGATCGACGGCCAGCCGGTGGACACGCTGCCGCCCCGGGAACGCAACCTGGGCGTGGTGTTCCAGAACTACGCACTGTTCCCGCACATGAGCGCACTCGAAAACGTCGAATTTGCACTCCGCATGCGGAAAATCCCCAAGAACGAACGACGCAAACGGGCCGAAGAAGCCCTCGACCGTGTGGGCCTTGGCAAGATGGGAAGCCGCAAGCCCCGCCAGCTCTCCGGCGGGCAGCAGCAGCGCGTCGCGCTGGCCCGCGCGCTGGTCTTCAACCCGGCCGCGCTGCTCCTGGACGAGCCCATGGCCGCACTGGACAAACGGCTCCGGGAACAGATGCAGGAGGAAATCAAGACCCTGCAAAAGAGCCTCGGCATCTCCGTGCTCTTCGTCACCCACGACCAGGACGAGGCCATGGCCATGTCCGACAGGATCGTGGTGATGAAGGACGGGAAGATCGTCCAGTCCGGCCCGCCGGAGGAGGTCTACAACCACCCGCTGACGGACTGGGTGGCCAGCTTCCTCGGCGATACCAACCTCATTCCCTGCACCGTGCTGGAACGCAACGGCACCGAGGCCTTAGTGGACCTCGGCGGGCTGGGCACGGCACGCGTGGCAGACCGCGGAGTCCAGGGCGAAAACTACGCCGTCTCCATCCGGCCGGAGCACCTCAAATTCCGTTCGGCGGGTGAGGGCGGCAACGGCGGCGCGGCAACGCTGGTGTCCTCCACCAACCTGGGAGCCACCGTCCGCCACCGCCTGACCGCAGGCGGCCAGGAGCTCCAGCTGCGCGAACTCAGCCCTGATTCCGCCGGCAGGCCCGCACCCGGCGGCCAGGTATTCGTGGGATGGGACTCCGGACGGGCCCAGCTCCTGGTTCTGGAGTCCTAAGGCGCCCCACCCGGGCCGAACTGGCCCGGTTTTGACCCGCATTCCGCCTGTTGAAGCCCCGGACAGCGCGTCCGGGGCCTCAAAAGTGGGCTAGTTCTGCAGCCCGGGCTCGTCCAGCAGGTTCTCAAAGCCCGGAGCCACCCGGTTCGCGGCGAATTCGATGACCTCGAACTCTGCAACGCCGTTGATGTAGAACGGGTCCTTGGCCAGGGATGCGTCGAGGGTCTCCCGGTCCGTCTTGGAGAGCAGCAGGCCGCCGGTGCGCGGAACCTTCCGGCCGGCGGCCAGGAACACGCCGTCGTCGAAGGCATCCTTCAGCCAGGCCACGTGGGCATCCAGGTGGTAGTCCACGATGTCTTGGGCAACCTTGTAGGTGAGGGAAACTACGTACATGCCCGCCAGCCTACCCTCAGGGCCATCAGGGCAGCCCGCAAACACCGGCGCTCCACCTTGAACTGTCAAGCTTTTTTTCTCCTAGGATGGGGTAATGACGGAACCGCGCTGGCTCAATGCCGATGAACGCCGGGCCTGGCTTGCCCAGCTCAGCATCAACACCATGCTGCCGGCAGCTTTGGACACCCAGCTTCACGCCGCCGGCAAGGTCTCGCTGTTCGACTACAACGTGCTTGCCATGCTCTCCGAGGCGGAGGGCCGCTTCCTGCCGATGAGCGAACTCGCGGCGCGGACCAGCGCCTCCCTCTCCCGTCTCTCTCACGTTGTCACCAAGCTCCAGAACCGGGGCTGGGTGGAGCGCAGGCCCCATCCGGGGGACGCCCGCGTCACCACCGCGCACCTGACCGAGGAAGGCATGACCACGATCGTGGCGCTCGCCCCCGGCCACGTGGAATCCGTGCGTTCGCTGTTCCTCGATGCCCTGAGCGAGCGTGACGTGGCGGACCTGGCCCGCATCGGCGAGAAGATCGTGGCGCGGCTGGACAGCAACCACTGGATCCTCCGCGAGCAGTAAGCTCAGCTCTGCCAGCCGTCTTGGTTGCTCCCGGCAACGGATGGCAGACTTGCCCTATGGATTTCACGGCTCGGTATGTCGCTCTAGGAGACTCGTTCACGGAAGGCGTGGGTGACGACGACCCCACCCGGCCCAACGGAGTCCGGGGCTGGGCCGACCGCGTTGCCGAGCAGCTCGGATCAGCCGACCGCGGCTTCGGGTACGCGAACCTCGCCATCCGCGGCAAGAAGCTCCGCCAGATCATGGCTGAGCAGGTGGACGCGGCCGTCGAGCTCAAACCCACGCTGGTGAGCATCTATGCCGGGGCGAACGACATCCTCCGTCCGAAGGTCGACATCGACAACCTGCTGGTGGACTACGACGCCGCCATCGCCAAACTGACCGCCACCGGCGCCAAGGTGGTCATGTTCACCGGCTTCGACTCCCGGGGGTCGAAGGTTTTCAGCACGACGCGCGGCCGCACCGCCATCTACAACGAACTGGTCCGCGGTATCGCCGGAGACCACGGGGCATTGCTCGTGGACTACTGGCGCTTCAGCGAGTATTACGACTGGGGCATGTGGGCGAAGGACCGGATGCACATGTCCGCCGCGGGCCACGCGAATATGGCCAAGCGCTTCCTGACTGTCCTTGAGCACGACCACTCCATCGAGGTTCCGCCGATGACTCCGGTGCCGGAGCTCGGCAAGGTGGAAGCGATCCGGGCCAACGCCCGCTGGGTGCGGGAGTTCGCCGCCCCGTGGGTAGTGCGGCGCGTCACCGGCAAATCATCCGGCGACAACCTCCAGCCGAGGTACAGCCAGCTCACCCGGCTCTAACGCTCCTCCGCCGGTCCAGCTTGCCCTCTGCCGGTTCAGCGTGCCCTCCGCTGGTCGAGCCTGTCGAGACCTACCGCCGGAATCCGGGCGTCGCGAGGAGGTCCCCGTCCCTGCGGACAGCCAGCACCTCCACGTCCCACAGTGCGGTTGCGCGGTGGAGCATCGGGACGCCGCCGGCCACGATCGCCGTTGCCAGCACGTCGGCTGTGACCACGTCCGCGGCGGCCACGGAAACCTGCCGGAACTCCGAGGCGCCTGCGGCAAGACTCCAGATATGGTCACCGCGTTCCGCTGAACCGGACGTCGCCAGCGCCGCCTTGCCGCCGCCGGACGCCAAACCGCCGGACGCCAAACCGCCGGACGCCAAACCGTCCGGAGCAGACCGCTCCGACACAGCCCCGGCCAGCGGAAAGCCAGCCAGCAGGGTCCGCCGGTCGGCCGGATCGACGATGCCTGCCCGCCAGGGTTCGCCGCTGCCGGGAGCAGGTGAGCCGCTGACCAGCACATCCCCTCCGGCGTTGACGCACCAATCGGCCAGCCCCAGGGCGCGCAGTGAGGTGCCGGCTTCCCTGATCGCATGCCCCTTGATGAGCCCGGAGAGATCCAAGGCTCCGTCCGGGCGTTCCGGCGTGAAGGCGCCCTGGGTCAGGAGCCGCCACCCGGCGGCTTCCTCATACCGCGCCCTCATCCCTGCCGAGGCGTCGCGCAGCACTAGCTCGCCCCGCGCCATCCTGCTGGCCTCCGAATCGGGCCGGTACAGGCTGAACGTCGCGTCCAGTTCGGTGAAAAGGCGTTCGACGACGGCGGTGGCCGCTTCCAGCTCATCCTCCGCCGCCTGGGGTGCCCTATGGGTATCGGCGGGGACGGTCAGGCTGATGACCGTGCCCATGCAGGTGAAGGTGCGGGCCCGCAGACGGTATCTGTTGTCAGAGGTTTGCTGCATCGAGGGCCGCCTGGAGCGAGGTGAGGTAGGCGTCGCTGGTCACGGTGGCGCCGCCCACCGTCTGCACGTTGGCCGACTGGGCCTGGAGCACCTCGCTGCGCAGGATCGGGGCGGCGTAGTTGCTGATCTGCACGGACCTTCCCTCGTGATCCGTGAGTTTCAGGGCGGTGACGTCAGTGATGGCGCCGGCCTTGACCGTAATCTGCACCTGGACCGTACCGAAGCGGGTCTGGACGACGTCGCCGTCGTACGTTCCGCCGGCTTTGCCCGCCGCGCCCGCCGCGCCTGTGGTCCCGGAAGAGCCGGTCCCCGAGGAGCTGGTTCCGGAAGAACCTGAGGCGCCGGACGTGTCCGGCCCGGACGAGGATTCCTCGGCGTTGCCTGTGGACGCGGCGGCCACCACGCTGCGGGTATCGGCCACGTGGACGCCTGATTGCCAGCCGGCCAGGAGGATTCCGGCGGAAGCCAAGGCGGCTGAAACTGCTGCTCTGATTCTCACCAGTCAAACCTTTCGTAATGAAGCTGATCTTCGCGGACGCCCGCCGAACGGGCGGCGCTGAGGACATTCGTTGCCCATCCTGCGGGGCCGCAGACATAGACGTCGGCATCGGCGATGTCCGGGGCGTAGTCGGTCAGGGCGTAGCCGGCCCGATGCCCGGCCACCGGAAGCCAGCTGTCTGGAGCGCCCGGATCCCGGGCGCCTGTGAGGTGAAACAGGGTGGCGCCGCGGCGCCGGCACAGCTCAAGGATTTCGCCGCTGAGGTAGAGCTCGTGGTCGCTGTGTCCGCGGAGCAGGACGGTGGCCTGGCCAGGGGCAAACGGAGTGCGTTCCAGAAGGGCCCGCAGCGGCGTGATGCCGATGCCGGCGCCGATCATGACGACCCGGTCCCTGCTGCGGGCAGCGGAACTAAAGAGTCCGTAGGGGCCTTCGACCGCCACCTTGGTCCCTGGCCTTAGCGCTGCCAGCTGCGCGGTGCCCCTGCCAAGATTCCGCACTGTGATCCGCAGCAGTCCGCGCCCGTCGTTCCCCGGCGTCATCGGCTCGGCCGAGAGGCTGAAGGGATGCGGATGCCACCAGAGGCCGGGGGCCAGGAACCGCCAAATGAAGAACCTGCCGCCGTTGCCCTCCAGTGCCTTCAAGTGCAGTCCGCTCATCTCAATACTGATCACACCCGGGGCTTCGGCCGTCACGCGTTCAACCGTCAGCTGGTGCCGGAAGGTGGCGAGCACCGGCTGCATCACCCGGTAGTAGAGTAGGGCGGCGCCGGTCGCCGCGCAGATGGCAATCCAGTACCAGCGCTGCCATGTCCCCTCCGCGAAGAGTCCGCCCACGCTGAACTGGTGCGGCAGTGCCGTCAGCACGGCCGCGTAGGTGAGCAGGTGCACGACGTACCAGAATTCGTACGGGAAGCGGCGGCGTACTGCCACCAGCGACGTCACCACCACGGCGATGAAGAGCGCCAGGGAGACGAAGGCAAGCCACATGTCCGGCACCAGCACCCAGAGGGCCACTGCCTCGCTGACCGGGTCCAAGCCCTCCGCCATGCCGTAGCCAACAGCTATCAGGATGCCGTGGGCCAGCAGCAGGTACAGGGACGGTTTCCCCAGTTTCCGGTGGAACTCCAGGGCTCGGTCGTGCCCCACCGCGCCATCGATCAGCGGAATCCGGGCGGCCAGCAGGAGCATGAGCAGAACCAGGTCCATGCCGGCCAGCCCGGCAACGATGCCCAGGGCGGTGACGCCGGAGGCTACCGTCGAGACCGCCGCCATGCCGCCGTCGGCCAGCCACAACGAAACGGAGGCAGCCAGTGAGCCCCACGCCGCCACCGTCAGTGCATCGGCGCGGAGGAGGCGGCGCCGGTGCAGGGCCGCAAAGCGGGGCCAGGCCCCCTTGCCGGCGGCCAGTCCGCTGCCGGGGTTTCGCGGATCATCGGTCCCAAGACGGGGAGAGAGCTGTGTGTTCATGACTCAAGATTCCGCCTTGAGGCTTTCATTTTGCTGTGAAAACCCTTCTCCCCGGGTGTGACTTCGCTGCAGGCAGTCCCGACGCCCATGAGGCCGTGCACCGGCCGCCTCGCATACACCCGCTGACGCGTGATTGGCCTTTAATTGGCGCGTCTCGTAGACTTGGTGGGCGCTAGGTGGCGCGGAGCGTGTGCAATTGCTCCGGTTGACGGTGGCTGTTGTCAGTAATGGCAGCTCCGGCGGCCGGTAGTTAGGGGCTCAAGTTGCGTGCATTCCAGTATTTCGCCCAGCATCCCGGCACTTCGCGGTGGCTTCCACTGCCCGGTGCCCGTGGCTCATCGTATTCGCCGCAGCAAGGAATTCCACGGCTTTTCGCCGTGGATTTCAGGCCTGCGGAATTATCGGAAACGCATGTGGCTGGATGCGGACGCCGCCTGCCGCACGGTGACGCAGAACTCTGCCAGCCGTTTCAATTATTTTTCAGAGGAGAGTCGTCATGGCAGCACACTGCCAGGTGACCGGAGCCGAGCCGGGCTTTGGACACAGCATTTCGCACTCGCACCGCCGCAACAAGCGCCGGTTCGACCCGAACATTCAGAAGAAGCGCTACTGGGTTCCGTCCCTGCGCCGCAATGTCACCCTGCAGGTCTCTGCAAAGGGCATTAAGACCATCGACGTACGCGGCATCGACGTAGTCGTCGCCGCCATCCTGGCACGAGGGGTGAAGCTCTAGTGGCTAAGGACAAGGACGTACGTCCGATCATCAAGCTCAAGTCGACCGCGGGCACGGGTTACACCTACGTAACGCGTAAGAACCGTCGTAACGATCCGGACCGCATGGTCCTGAAGAAGTACGACCCCAAGATCCGCAAGCACGTCGAATTCCGAGAGGAGCGCTAAACACATGGCTAAGAAGTCAATGATCGCTAAGAACGAACAGCGTAAAGTCATCGTCGAGCGTTATGCTGCAAAGCGCCTCGAACTGAAGAAGGCTCTGGTTGACCCCAACTCGACCGACGAAGTTCGCGAAGCTGCACGCCTCGGCCTGCAGAAGCTGCCCCGCAACGCCTCACCGGTACGTCTGCGTAACCGCGACATCATCGATGGCCGTCCCCGCGGCACCTTCCAGAAGTTCGGTATCTCCCGTGTTCGCTTCCGCGACATGGCTCACCGCGGTGAGCTCCCGGGCATCACGAAGTCTTCCTGGTAATTCAGCACTGCTGATTCCAGCTGCTTGAGAAGGGCCGGCAACCGTATGGTTGCCGGCCCTTCTTTGCGTTAACGCCGCGTCGGCGCCGCGCCGGTCTGTGGGTGACGCACCACACAAAGCGGAATTACGACGCCGGCACCCGGCTTTTCGCCCGGACCGCACCATTTTTCCGCGGAATCACGCGGATCCCGGCCCCGCGGGAGGCGTGTTTGGGTGGGTTTGCGGTGGGGGTGGGGTGGGTGTATTGTTTTCTAAGTCGCCGCGAGGGGGCCAGCGAGGAGCTGGTGTCCGGAGGCGGCCAAATCCCTTTCTTGAACAGCCTGTGAATGGTTCGCTTGTTTGGCGTGCCGGGAGCGGGTGGGGCTGGTTTTGTTTGTTGGTGTGGGTCCTGGAACATGGATTTGCGTCGGGGGCTGAAACCGGGTAAGTTTGAAAAGTTGCTCCGGAGCGATCCACGGCTGTTTGGTTGTGGTGGTGCCGGGTGTGTCTGTTGTTTGAGAACTCAATAGTGTGCCAAGTTTGTTGATACCGGTTT
>NZ_JBDLAK010000027.1:0-61142 GCF_039748055.1 Burkholderia sp. RS01 | reverse complement strand
CCCGCTCACCCTGCTCGTCACCCTCGTCGCCTGCGCCCTCATGGTCGCCGGCTGGTACGCCTGCCGCAAACGCATCCACGAAATCGCCGAAACCCGCGACGGCTACACCGGTGCCGCGCCGGTGGTGGCCAACCGGACTCCCATCCGGTAGCAAGTCGCGCCACCGCCCCGGTTTCCACAGTCCCCAGACCCCAACAACAACCGACGAAAGACCGCCATGAACCGACACGACCTGCTGCGCCCCCAACCCGACCGGGCGCCAACGGAAAACCAGCCGATTGACAGCTGCGAGGACGGCTGCTTCTTCTGCACCGGACCGGAAACCGACTAGGCGCCACCGGCGCCTCCACCCAACACACGTAAACCCACACCCAACCCAAGAAGACAAATAGTGATGACAACGGAGTCCGCATCCACCATGACCACAACCCACACGCAACCGTTCGAAGGCCACATCCCCAACCACTCCGCGGCACAAGCCCTCCCACCGGCCGCGCCGTCCGGCCCGGACGGCGCGCGCGGCCCGGGCGGCGGCAGCACACTGAAATCCGCCGGGCACGTGATTGTTGACGCCCTGGTGGCCCACGGAGTGGACCGCGCCTACGTGGTCCCCGGCGAGAGCTTCCTGGACGTGCTGGACGGGCTGCACGGTTCGGACATCGACACCGTGGTCTGCCGGCACGAGGGCGGGGCCGCCTACATGGCTGAGGCCGACGGCAAAATGAACCAGCGGCCGGGCGTTGCCATGGTCACGCGCGGCCCGGGTGCGGCCAACGCCCACGTTGGCCTGCACACCGCCTGGCAGGACTCCACGCCCATGCTGCTCTTCGTCGGGCTGATCCCCTTTGCGCACCGCGACCGCGAAGCATTCCAGGAATTCGATATCAAGGCCTGGTTCAACACCGGGGCCAAGCGCGTCATGGTGCTCGATCACGCCGAGCGCGCCTCCGAGATTGTTGCGGAAGCCATGTTCGCGGCCATGAGCGGACGGCCGGGGCCGGTCGTTGTCGGCCTGCCGGAAGACATCATCCGCCAGCAGGTTGATCCGGCCCTGCACCCCGCTATCCCTGTGGCGGCGGGCGGCATGAGCACCACGGACGCCGAGGCACTCGCCGCCGCCCTTGCACTCTCCAAGACGCCACTTTTCGTCACCGGCGGCAACGACTGGACCCAGGAAGCGGCCAGCCAGCTCACCGAATGGCTGGAAAGGCACCACATCCCGGCCGCCGCGGAATGGCGAACCCAGGGAACGGTCTCCTTCGACTCCCCGTCCTACGTTGGTCCGATCGGATACGGCCGCCCTCGCCCCACCTACGACCTGCTGGAGGAGACCGACCTCCTCGTTTTCGTCGGGACCGTCCCGGGGGACGTGATCACGGACGGATTTGTCTGCCGGCAGGACTGGAACAAGAAGAACTTCCTCGTCACCATCGACCCCTCGCTGCGCGGCCGCTCCGGCCCGGTCTCCCGGCAGATCCTGGCGAAACCGGACGCATTCGTCCGGGATCTCGCCGGCATCGAACTGCCCGTGAAGGAGGAGTGGAAGGCGTGGACGGGCAGGATGCGCGCCGAGCAGGCGTCCTTCGCCGCCCTGCCGCCGGCCACACCGGGTGAGGGACCTGCACGGATGGACACGCTGATGGCGAACCTCGTCCCTCGACTGCCCGAGGACGCCATGGTGACCTTCGGGGCAGGCGAGCACACCAACTGGGCGCACCGGTATTTCCCCACCCGGTGCTACGCCTCGATGATCAGCGCCAGAAACGGTTCCATGGGCTATTCCGTGCCCTCGGCCATCGCCGCATCACTGGCCAGCCCGCAGCGCCGGGTGGTCACCATCGCCGGCGACGGGGAATTCCTCATGAACGGCCAGGAGCTGGCCACCGCGGCCCAATACGGCGCCACCCCGCTGATCATCGTGATGGACAACCAGGAGTACGGCACCATTCGCACCCATCAGGAACGCCACTACCCGTCCCGCGTCTCCGGCACGCAGTTGAAGAACCCCGACTTCGGCCTCATGGCCCGGGCCTTCGGCGGCTTCGGCGTCACGGTCACGCAGGACAAGGACGTGCCGGCGGCCCTCGACGCCGCGCTCGAGGCCATCGATCGGAACGGGGTGTTTGCCCTGATCCACCTCATCGTCGAACAACGGGTCAAGGCGTACTGACTGTCCAAGTGGCACGGCGGAACCGCGAAAGGGTGGCTCCCCTGCGGGCCCTCCAGCACGTTGTGATGAGTCTCACCTGCAATGAACGCAAATCCGCTTGAGACGCAATCGCCCCGCCGGGCATCATGGAATGGACGGCCGAGCGGCCGAGAAGCAAAGTTAAACCCAACCTGGTGGACGCAACGAGGCCAAACCAGTGAGCTCAGCCGAGCTGCACAAGGTCTCCGAACGTTCACGGTTTGGACTGTTCCGGGCTCCGCGCCGATGCGGCGGCCCTTGACCGAATTAATGAATGAGGCACCGAATAATGACGTTCGAAACCACTGACTCCGTAACGCTGAAAATCTGGGACCGGTCTGCGATTGACCACACACTGGAGGCAGCCGTACACGAGCTCTCCACCCGGGCCAACGCCCCCAAGCACAGCATCGCGGTCACCTGCAGCGGACCGAACACGTTTACGGTCAGCCTGAGCCGGTAGGACTTTAACCGCTAGAAAACGCAGGCGGACGACGGCGGGAGGTTCCCGCCGTCGTCCGCTGCGTTTGCGGTGCTGCTTGACCGGGCATCGCCCCTCCTGGTGTTGGTGAGGACGCCCTCACCCTTGAACCGAAGTCCCCGGGGCACAATGGTTACCTATGGCTTGGGACGTGGGGGGCACATGACGGTTCGCAGCGCAGGCATCCTGCTGTACCGGCGGGGCGCAGAATCCCGGCTGGAGGTCTGGATTGCGCATATGGGCGGGCCGTTCTGGGCCCGCAAGGACACCCACGCCTGGTCCCTCCCCAAGGGCGAGTACCTCGAGCCCGAGGATCCCCTGGCCGCCGCCTTGCGTGAATTTGCCGAGGAAATGGGCACGCCCGCACCGGCTGCCGACTACCTGCAGCTGGGGACCTTCCGGCAACCCTCAGGCAAGCTCATTACGGCCTTCGCCGCAGAGGCGGACTTTCAGCCCGAGCAGATTGTGAGCAACACGTTTTCGCTGGAATGGCCGAAGGGATCGGGCGTTCTGCAGGACTACCCCGAGATCGATGACGCGAGGTGGTTTCCGGAAGCCGAAGCCCGCATGAAGCTGGTGAAGGGGCAAGTGCCGATCCTTGACGCGCTCATCGGGCACCTCGGTGAATAGGTGAACGGGCGGGGAACCGGACGCAGGACCAAAGTGGAACTCACGACGGCGGGGCCTCCCGCCGTCGTCGCCCGCCCGTCGTCGTTTCTAGCGTCCCCGCCCTGGCTCCGTGGCCGTGACGGTAAAGGAAGCGTTCAGCTTCACCGTTGCCGGCGAGCCGTCGGCCTTGATGATGTGGGCTTCGTAGGCAGCGCCCTCGGCGTCGGTCTCGACACGCTGGACCGTTGCCCCGGGATTTGCCGCGAGCACAGCCGCCCTGACCCTGGCTGCCGGGGTCCCGGTCAGCAGCTGCTCCGTGATCCCGTTGGCCTGGTGGCCGCCCTTGGCTGCCGTTGCAGCGGAGGGGCTGTCCGACTGGCTCGGGAATGACGCACTGACGGGTCCGCCCATGGCGAGATAGATGCTGCCGCCTGCGAGGCCGGCGACCAGAGCTGCGTTGACCACGCCTTTTTCAACCCTGTTCATGACTTGCTCCTGGCTTCCGCGGTCCAGCCGACTCGGAAATGCCTCCGCCTTGCAGACCGCTCATTGATCGGGCCGTCGGATCCCGGCGCCGCCGATCCGGGGAGCGACAAGGCGGAGTCTACCCACGTGCATGCGTGGCTACCAGAGGCAATGGCAAAGCGGCACCCTTGCTGCGGGATTCCGACGCATCGAGAGGAGACAGACCAGTCTGTCTCCTCTCGCTGAAAATGACTCAGCGCTTCGTGGATGCCAGCTGGACGTGCTCGTTCAGTGACGCAGGTCCAGCGCTTCGAGGAGCCGTTTGACTGAGCCGCCAAGGTTCCAATCGGTGGCGAGGCGCTCGAGTTCGGCGCGCGAATCCCCCTCCACGGGGTGCAACTGCGCGCCGGATTCCTCGAGCGTCGGCAGTTCGAGGTCACGCACGATCTTCACGACGGTGGGCGCGACCTCGAGGTAGTCGGCGGCCGCAGCCAGCTTGGACCGCACGGATGCGGACAGCCCGCTTGCGGCATCCGTCGCGGCCTCGAGCAGCCCGTCGAGTGTGCCGTACTCCAACAGCAGTGACGCGGCGGTCTTCTCGCCGATGCCGGCAACGCCTGGGAGCCCGTCGGAGGCGTCGCCGCGGAGCGTCGCGTAGTCGGCGTACTGCTGGGGCAGCACGCGGTACTTGCCGACGACGACCGCGTCGGTGATGACTTCGAGGTTCTTCATGCCACGCGCCGTGTAGATCACCCGCACCTGACGGTCGTCGTCGACAACCTGGAAGAGATCGCGGTCGCCGGTCACCACGTCGACCGGAAGGTCGGCGTGGCTGGCGTAGGTGCCGACGACGTCGTCGGCTTCATGGTCGGCAGCTCCCACGACGGCGACGCCGGCGAGGTCGAGCACACGGCGGATCATCGGAATCTGCGCCTCAAGTGCGTCCGGCACCACCTCCACATCGGGGGCGCCGGCCACCACCTCCGCGACCCGGTGCGACTTGTAGGTAGGGATGAGGTCCACCCGCCACTGCGGCCGCCAATCGTCGTCCCAGCACGCAACGAGATGCGTGGCGCCGTAGTCGGTGGTCAGCCGCGCGATCATGTCCAGCAGACCGCGGACGGCGTTCACCGGGGTGCCGTCGGCGCGGCGGATCGTGTCGGGTACGCCGTAGAAGGCGCGAAAGTACAGCGACGCAGTGTCCAGCAGCATCAGGCGGTGGGGCATAACCGATCCTGACACGGAATCGCGCGATTTCTCTGGAGCGGCACGGTCCCGCGCTTCGTCACCGGGCAGCACTGGAGGGAGGCTGGTGCCTGTTCAGTCGTCGCTTCCGTGGCCGCCGCTGCCGCCGTTCCGGAGGCCGCCCTTGTCGTCGCCGGGCGTGCTGACGACGCCACCGCCGGGAGCCGGGGTTGCGATGGTCCCGCCGCTGCCGGGTTGGGAGGTCACGGCGCCGCCGCTCCCCTGTGCGGGCGAGGGGGGAGCTGTCCTGGATGGTGCTGGTTTTGCGACGGCGGGTGTGCCACTACTTGCCTGGCCGGCCGGCTTCGGTGTCGCGTTGGGCCTGGCAGGAGTGTCGGCCGGGGCAGGAGTCTTGGTGGCGGAATCGTTTGGCAGCAGGATATTGCTGGCGTTGCCGAGGGTCGACGTGCTCGAACTGTTGAGCGTGTACGTGTTCGCGGCCAGGGCGGCAGAGCCGGTAATAAGGATCCCGGCAATTGACAGTGCCAGGGCTGCCTTGGATTTCATGGTTCAACTGTAGGGCAGCGATGGCGGAGATAGATGAAAAGGACATCCAAGATACGTCCAAGAGAACGGTCCACCCGAGTTGCCGGGAGGACCGTTCGTGGGCTGGCTCTTGGTGCGTCAGGCTGGGATTAGTCGTCGCTGCCGTGGCCGCCGTGGCCGCCGCTGTCGTCTCCCGGTTCGGGCGCCTTCACAAGGCCGCCGTTGTCGTCGCGGGGCTCCGCACTGGATGCCGGAGCCGACCGGAGGCCGCCTTTGTCGTCGCCGGATTCCGCCGTGGCGCGAAGACCCCCTTTGTCGTCGCCCGGCTCTGCTGTGGTGCGGAGACCGCCATTGTCGTCCCCTGGTTCGGCAGGACGGGAGGCCTGTTTGGCTGCTGCTGCTTTCTTGTCGTTGGCCTGCTTGTCGTCGCTGGCCTTGGTGGCTGCCTTCAGCGTTGCGCTGGGGCTGGCCTTGGCCGGCGCTACGGCAGGGTTTTTGGTGACGGAATCGTCCGTGAGGCGGACGTTCCCGGCGTCGTCGCTGACACCAGTGCCTGAGCTGGGCGTCTGGGAATTGGCCGCGAGGGCGGCGGACCCGGTGAGGAGGATGCCGGTGAGGGACAGTGCGAGGGCTGCTTTTGTTTTCATGGTTCAACCGTAGGAATTTGTTGGAAAAGGTAGGTCCAGAACAAATCCAAGAGTCATCCAAGCTTGGTGCGGCAAACATCGTGAGCTAGTTTGCGGGCCCCGCGGGGATCCACGGCTCGGCATCGCTCCGCGAGACGATGAGAAGACTCTCAGACAAGTCTCACGTGCGACTCAGACTGGGCGCTCATGATGGAAGCAGTTGGCAGGACTAATGCGTGAGGCTCAGGAAAGGAGTCGGAGATGCTTACCAAATTTCAGTCCCGCGAGAACGCTGCCGGTGACCGCGCACAGGATCTTGCCGAGTCAGGCTCCGGTACGCATGAGGCTACCGGCGGGACTATCCTTCGCGAGCAGATTATCGACATCATCCTGGACGTTCTCTCCGAATCCGCACCGGTGCGGCCCGAGGTACGCGCCGGTCTCCTGAAGCACCTCGCGGAAAATCCCGGGAACCCGGAAAGGGCGTTGCTGGATCACCTTCGCGACCCGGGCCTCAGGGAGACCCGGTAATCAGGCACGGTGCCCGCCGCGGTTTTCGGCGGGTGGGGTTTCGGCAAAAGCTTGCCGGGCCAGGCGCGCAAAGTCGGCAATGAGGACTGACGGGTCATCCTTCCACGAGGCAAGGAGTACCGATATCGGCGGCGCATCACGGACCACCTTGTAGACCACTCCCGGCCGTGGGTACTGTGCCGCGGTCGCCTCGGAGGACATGCCCATGGCCTTTCCCGTGGCGATGAGCGTGAGCCAATCGTCAACACCCTCGACATAGCGGACGGATGAAGGCTGGGCCTCCGGACCCCAAAGATTTTCCGCGGTGGTGCCGGTGCGGCTGTCGACGGCGATCGTCCGCTCTGCAAAGTCGGCCATGCGCAGGAACCGCCTGCGGGCCAGCGGATCCGTGGCGGCCACCGCGGCATAGCGGCGCTCCGTTCCAACCAGGGTTTCAGTGAAGCGCGGGTCATTGAGCTGCCGCCGGACCACCGCCAGATCGACTGATCCCCCGCCCAGGCCGGCCGTCGGGGAGCCCGACTGGACCCACATGAGTTGAACTCCGGGGTTTGCCTCCTCCCAGCGGCGCTGCAGGGCTATGGTCCGGCCGCCCAGCGCGGACCAGGCGTACCCGACCCGCAGCTCGCTGGCTTGGGAAGTTCCCAGGCTGATGGCTGCGTCGGTGAAGGTCCGGGCCTCGTCGACGGCCACGAGAGACCGAAGATGGCGCAGCTCAAGATTCATACGGTCATCGTATAGAACAAGTAGCGGAGGCATTTATTGGTTTGAAAATTTTCCCCCACACTTTGGGGATATGGAGACTTACGCAGAGGACAGCTTCGGCCCGGACGGCCGTCAGGCAACCCAATCCCGGTCCCGAATTCTCGGCGGCCTGCTGACCATGACGGGCAGCGGCATCAGCAATCAGATCGGTGCGGGATCGGAGCGCATGCTTTCCCAGCGCTTGGGCCGGCGGGGGTGGTCGCCGTGCGGCAACTCGTCGCCGCTGCCGTGCTCCTGCCGGCGGCCCGGCCACCCCTGCACCGCCTGACGTGGAAACAGTGGTGGCCGGCGCTCCTGCTGGGCGGAACGATCGCGCTCATGAACATCTGCCTCTACGTCGCGATTCAGCGCATCGGGCTGGGCCTGGCCGTCACCCTGGAGTTCCTCGGCCCGCTGGCAATCGCCCTCACGCGGTCCAAGTCCAAACTGGACGTGCTGTGTGCGGTGAGTGCCGGCGTCGGGGTTTACGTTCTTGTACTGCCAGGACCTTCCAGCGACTTTCCCGGCATTGGCATCGCGGTGGCCGGGGCCGCCTGCTGGGCGGCCTACATCATCCTGAACGGGGTGGTTGGCCAGCGGCTGCCAGGCCTACAGGGCCCGGCAGTTGCAACCATGGTCTCCCTGGTGTTCTACCTGCCGGTGGCCGCATATCTCCTCTCGGCGGGGTCGTTGACGGGTCCGGCGCTGTTGTTGTCCGTCCTCGCCGGAGTGCTCTGCTCTGTCATCCCCTACGCCGCGGACCTCAGTGCGCTCCGTCACGTGCGGCAGGCATTCTTCGGCGTGTATATCAGCATCAACCCCCTCCTCGCAGCCCTCTCAGGAATGATCGTGCTGGGGCAGATTCTCGCCTTGCATGAATGGCTGGGAATCGTGCTGATCGTCGCCACCAACGCGGCAGCCATTCTGCTGGCGGGACCTCGTCCATCGCCCGTGGTGAGGGCGGCCAGCGAGGCGCCGCCTGCGGGGCGGCACCTCTGAATTTGCTCTCTGGATCGCGTGCTTTTCGGCGAGTATTCTGGTGTCACATCGGACGGGGTGTGAGCTGCAGTGATGGCACGGAGAAGCCTGTTATCCCGGTTTCGCACGTTTCTGGCAAGGATGCTCGGATTCGTGCTCCTCAGCGGGATCTGCGGCGTCTTGGTGGCCGCGTTCCTGGTTCCGCAGATTGCCGCTGCCGGCACCGCCGTGAGCGGGTCGATCAGCTTCTTCAACGGCCTGCCCACCGAGCTTGCGGTGCAGCCGCCGGCGCAGACCACGAGGATGCTGACGGCGGACGGGAAGGTCATCGCAACGTTCTATGAGGAAAACCGGGTGCGGATCCCGCTCAAGGACATGTCCCCCTACGTCAAGGATGCGATCGTCGCGATCGAGGACAGCCGCTTCTACGAGCACGGCGGCGTGGATGCGCAGGGCGTTCTCAGGGCACTAACCAGCAACCTCACCCAAGGAGAGAGGCAGGGTGCGTCTACCCTGACCCAGCAGTACGTCACCAACGTGGCCAATGAAGCCAGAATCTCCTCCGGCCGTGAGGATGAGGTGATCCTCAGCGGGCAGAAGAACATCGGTGACAAGCTGCGTGAGATGCGGCTGGCGATTGCCCTGGAGAGGAAATTCACCAAGGATCAGATCCTGGAGGGCTACCTCAATATCGTTTTCTTCAACCGCACTGCGTACGGCATCGAGGCCGCCGCCCAATACTTTTACAGCGTGCCGGCCAGCAAGCTCAACCTGCCCCAGGCTGCCCTGCTCGCCGGACTGGTGAACAGCCCCAGCTTCTACGACCCCGTGGCCAACCCCAAGAACTCCCTGGCACGGCGCAACCAGGTCTTGGACGCCATGCTCAGCCAAGGCAAGATCACCAAGAAGCAGCATGACGCCGCCGTCGCCACCGGTGTCGGGGTGAAAATCAGGCCCTCGAGGCAGGGCTGCGCCGCGGCAGCCATGGCACCGTATTTCTGCGACTACGTTTCCCATCTGATCCTCAACAACCCGGCTTTCGGCGCAGACACGGAAGCACGGGAACAGAGGCTGCGCCGCGGCGGGCTGACCATCACCACGACTTTGGACAGCCGGCTGCAGGCAGCGGCCCAGGCGCAGGTGAACGCCACGGCAGGGGCAAACCCGGACAAATGGGGCGCCTCGCTGGTCACGGTCCAGCCCCTGACAGGCAGGGTCTTGGCGATGGCGCAGAACACGGTTTTCCTGGCGCAGCGCGGGAAGTTCGACTCGCAGCTGAACTTCAATGTGGACGCCAAGGACCCCAACGGCAATGACCTCAACGGCGCCGGCGGATTCCAGCCCGGATCGACGATGAAACCGTTCACGTTCGCCGAATGGCTGCATCAGGGGCGGGCCATGACCGAGGTGGTGGATGCTTCGCGGCGCGAGTACCCGCTGGGATTCCGCTGGCGGTCCTCCTGCGGGAAAGTGATCGGCGGCTACAGCACCAAGCAGCGCAGGGCCGGCCTGGAAGTAGCCGATGACCTGCAGAACGCCTCCCCCGGCTACTACCGGAAGATGCCGGCCGATTACGGCCTCTACAACTCCATCAACACGGCAACGTTTGCCGAGGCGGCACAGCTGGACTTCTGCGGGATCCAGAACATGGTCAACAGCGTGGGCCTGCGCAGCGGTTTGGACGGCACTCCCATCAGCATGCACCAGCTGGGGAACCTGCTGGGCGGCACTAGCGTGTCCCCGATGTCCATGGCTGCCGCCTTCGCCACCTTCGCCGCCGACGGCCGGTACTGCGCGCCGATTGCGATCCTGCGGGTGGCCGACTTCGCCGGACGGGCGCTCCCACACCAGGACCCCGACTGCCGCGACGCCGTGGACCCGAACGTGGCCCGGGGCGTGAACAAGGCGCTGCAGGACATGCTCAACAAGGGCTCCGGGGTCTATATCAACCCCAAGGTCCAGAGCCGCGTACCGGTGGCCGCCAAGACCGGCACCAACAACAGCAACAGCGCCACGTGGGTGCTCGGCTACACCACGGGCCTGGCCACCGCCTCCTTCTTCGGGGACGCCCTTGAAGGCCAGCAGCGCCCCGGCAAGAACCTCACCGTCAACGGTAAGTTCTACTCGCGGATTGACGGTTACATGATCGCCGGCCCGCAGTGGGCCAACTACATGCTCAAAGTAGCCCGGCTGTACCCGGCTAAGGCCTTCCCCAAACCGCCGGCATCCATCGTCGGCAAACCTGCCAAATAGCGCCCGACGCCGGCCGGGTCACCCGGGATGGCGTCGCCGGCCAGGTCAGGACGGGATGCCACTGGCACCACACTCTTCGTCAGCGGTACCAGAACAGCTTTATCCATCGATTTCATAAAAGCTGACCGGGTACCGGTTCAACCAACGTGATCAGGCGGCCGCAGCTTCGGATCCCGCGAGGATGGACCGGTAAATCCCGGTGTGGTCCAGGTCGCCGTCACCTGCAGCGATCATCACTTCGAACGCGCCACGGACGCTTGTGGAGAGCGGTAGTTGCAGCCCGGAGTCCTTCGCGATCTCCGCAATGAAGTTGAGGTCCTTGAGCTGGTTTTTCGCGGACCCGCCGCCTTCGAAGTCCCCGCCGATCCAGCGCGCTCCCTTTTGCATCAGCACCTCCGAGCCGGCCAGGCCGCCGGCCAGCACGGATTGAACCTTACCCAGGTCCAGTCCGGCGGCGGTCGCAACGGCCATCGCCTCGGACAAGGCCGTGACCGTAGCGGCCACGACGATCTGGTTGCACGCCTTCACGGTTGACCCCGCGCCGGTCTTGCCGAACCAGACGACCGTCGAACTGTAGAGCCCGAACAGCGGCGTCAGGCGCCCCACGGCGTCGGCGGGGCCTCCGACCATCGTGCTCAGCCGCCCCTCCTCCGCCCCGATGGTTCCGCCGCTGAGCGGCGCGTCGATGACGGTCAGTCCGTAGTCGCGCAGGCAATCCTCGGCAAATTCCGCGACGGCCACCGGCGAGACGGTCCCGTGGATGACCAGGACCGGGTTGCGTATTCCGGCAGCCGCCCATCCTGCCAGCAGGCCGTCCTCCCCGGGGAGGAGGGCCGCGACCTGGGGCAGGTCGGGCAGCACCGTCAGGACCACCTCCGCGGCGGCCTCCGCCGGGGAGCCTGCCACCCTGCCTCCGGAGATCGCCTGGGCCTTTGCTGCCGTGCGGTTCCAGAGGGTGAGGGGAAGGCCGCCGCTGAGGATGTTCCTGGCGATGGGAGCACCCATCGGCCCGGTGCCGCACAGCGAGACGGTCAGCGCAAAGTCGGGCAACTGCTTTTGGGTGTTGATCGGTGTCGTCATGAGCCTAGAAGGGGATGAGTCCGGCAGCGGCGGGCAGGAAGGTGCTGAACCACGGGACGGCGGCAAGGACAAGCAGCCCGAGGAAGACGGCGATGAGGTAGGGCCAGAAGTGCTTGAGGCTCTTCTCCACGGTTTCATGCCCGGTTGCACAGGCAACGTAGAAGCCGACGCCCGCCGGCGGCGCGAAGGACCCGATGCCCATGGAAATGATCAGCACCATGGCGTACTGCACCGGGTTGACGCCGAAGTCGATGGCGATCGGCAGGAGCAGGGGTGCGAAGATCAGCACCGCCGGAAGGCCCTCGAGCAGCTGGCCCATGATGATGAGCAATATGACGGTGAACAGCATGAACAGCACCGGCGAGTCGCCCAGCCCGGACATGAGGTCGTGGATCTGCTGTGACACACCGGCCAGGGCGAGCGTCTGGGCGAGCGGGGATGCGGCGGCGATGATGAACAGAACCATGCCGGCCGTCGTCGTCGTTTCCCGCAGCGTGTCGCCGAGCAGGCGCCTGCTGCCGCGGCGGTACGCGGCGGCGAGGATGAAGGCGTAGGCGACGGCCACGGAGGACACCTCGGTGGGAGTGGCGAAGCCGCTCAGGATGCCCACCACCATGCCGACAGGGAGCAGGAGGGTGGGAATCGCGAAGAAGGTTGCCGACCCCCGTGCGCGCCAGGTGGCCTTGGGGCTGGCGACGCCGCCCTGCTTGCGGGCGCGGAAGAAGACGAGGCCCATGACCACGAGGGCCAGGAAGGCGGCGGGAACGAACCCGGCCAGGAACAGCGTGGTGGTGGAGATGGTGGTGATGGATCCGAGGATGAGGAGCACGATGCTGGGCGGGATCGTCTCGCCCATGATGGCCGAGGCTGAAAGGACGGCGACGACTTCGCCGCGGGGGTATTTGCGTTCTTCGAGCATCCCCCGCATGGTGGTGCCGACGGCGGCGACGTCCGCGACCTTGGAGCCGGAGATGCCGGAGAAGATGTACATGGTCACGACGACCACCTGAAGCAGGCCGCCGCGCAGGTGCCCGATGAGCGCGTCGACGAGTTTGGCCAGCGGGAGGGTGAGGCCGGCGGAGTTCATGACTGTGCCGGCGAGGATGAAGAACGGGATGGCCAGGAGCACGAAGCCCTTTGCCCCCGAGGCCATGCCGATCGGAATGGCGCTGACCTCGGAAATGCCGCCCAGGTAGAGGTAGATGCCGGAAGCCAGTGCGAGGACGAACGCGATCGGCAGGCCGAGGAACAGCAGGACGAACAGAACGATAAGCACGACGGCGAGAAGCAGGTTGGGTGAGGCATAGTAGAAAAGCGGCTGCGAGACCAGGACGGCGGCCGCCAGGACTGCCGTGATGCCGACGGCCACAAGGACAGTGCGGCGTTCCTGCCGCCAGAGCTTGAGGACCGCGAACCAGGCGATGAGCACCATGCCGATGGAGAAGGGCAGCGAGACCCAGAAGACGGGCAGCTGGAGGATCGGTGTTTTCTCCTCGATCTGCTGCACGAGGGTGGGAACGAACAGCGCAAACGCCCCCGCGCTCATGACGAACACAAGGCAGTCGACGAGGGCTGCCAGGTAGGGCTTCCAGCTCGCCGGGAGGCGCATGATGAGTGCCTGGACGGACATGTGCGCGCCCTTGGGATACGCGATGGCGCCGCCGATGAAGGCGATGGACAGCAGGGCGATTTCAGAGACTTCCTGGGTCCAGAGCACCGAGTCACCGGTGACCACCCTGACCGTGATGTTCAGGAGGATGACGACGAGCTCGGCCAGGATCGCCGCGCCCACAATTCCTTCCAGGACTTTGTCGAGCCAGACGGCGCCGCTCCAGCGCGGTGCGACGTGACCGTGGTGGAGAATCTCTTCCGCGTCAGACGGAAGGACCTCTTCGAGTTCCCTGGGTGCGAGTGTATGTTCCATGTTCTTCCAGACTGTCAACGTTGAGAGCGGGGATGTTCGGCTGAGGTCCGGAGCGCGGCACGGCGCTCCGGACCTCAAGATGCTGCTACTTGGCGGCGGCAATCGCCTGATCGAAGAATTCCTTGCCGATCAGCTCGGAGAACACCGGGTAGAGGCTCTTGGACACTTCCTTGAACTGCTCAAGCCCGGCGGCGGACGGCTCGTTGGCCGTCATGCCCTTGCTTGTAAGCTCAGCCAGCTGCTTCTCGGACTGCTCCTTGTCGTAGCCGGTCTTGAAGGTCGCGGTCTCGGCGGAGGCATCCGTGAGGGCTTTTTTCTGCTCTTCGGTGAGCGAGTCCCACTTCTTGTCGGACAGCGCCAGGACCCAGGCGTCGTTGATGTGGTGGGTCAGGGAGACGTACTTCTGCACCTCGGAGAACTTGTTGGTCCAGGGCACCTCGATCGGGTTTTCCTGGCCGTCGATCGTTCCGGTCTGCAGGCCGGTGAAGACCTCGGAGAACGCCATCGTCGTCGGGCTCGCGCCCAGCTTCCCGAAGAAGTCGGTCCACAGCGGGTTGCCGGGGACGCGGATTTTCAGGCCCTTGAGGTCGGCCGGCTTTTCAATGGGGCGCTCGGAGTTGGTGATCTGCCGTCCGGTGCGGGTGAGGAAGGACAGCACCACGGTGTTTTTCTCGGCGAGCTTGTCCTTGAGGACCTGGCCCGGCTTTCCTTCCAGGAACGCCGCTTCCTCAGCAGTGTTGTCGAAGAGGTAAGGGATGCTGATCGCATTCATTTCCGGCACCACCGACGCGTACACGGAGGTCGAGAGAATGAGCGCGTCCAGGGAACCGCCCTGCAGCCGGGTGACGGCGGCGTTCTGGTCTCCGCTGAAGCTGGTTCCGTTGGGGACGACCGTCACCGCGACAGAGCCGTTGGATGTCTTCTTCACCTGGTCGGCGAAGTGCTGGGCCGAAACGCCGACGGAGGACGTGAGCGGGTCCGGGATGGACAGCTGGATCTTGGCCACGGGCCCGCCCCCGCCGGGCGCTCCGGAAGCGCAGCCGCGAGGAGCGAGGCGGCAAGAGTGCATGTCAGCACTCCGGTGAGGGCGCGGGTCTTGGATTTCATGTGATGCCTTTCTTCATTGGAAGGAGTCTGGTTCCGGAGGCGTGAAACGACGTCGTCATCTCACAGCCGGCCCGGGGAGGGGTTGGAGCGGAGTGGTTAGATGCTGAGGGCGGCTTCGGCCACGAGAGCTTCGGTTTCACGGCGCAGCTCAAGGGCCTGGGACAGTGAATCGTCCATGATGACGTCTTCCCACCGGACAGTCGCGCCCTTGGCGATGTCGGCACGGAGTTCCACGTGGTGGGCGAGCGCCACCGGCAGGGCCCCGATGGCTACGGAGTGCTTGGCCGAGACAAGCTTGCCCCACACCGTGAAGCCGCCTTCGCCGTCGAGGAATTCGCCTGCCTTGAGGTCCTTTTTGGCGGTGGCCACGACGTCGCCGAAGAAACCGACCGGGGACCCGGTAGCGATGCCACGAAGGGCTGCGTTGGCGATGGACATATTCAGTTCGAGGCCCACGTAGTGGTAGGGGCGGTAGAGCGCCGCGTACTGGCCGGTGGGGTCCGGGTGCCAGGGGTACTCGTTGAAGCAGCCGGAAACATACGCGTTTGTGGCCTTGACGACGACGAACACGCCTTCCTGGGTGTTGTGGCTGATCCAGCTGCCGTCGCGGTTGACGCTGGACATGACGTCGACGCTTCCTTCATGGGCCAGGGCGCCGCCGACGTCGGCAGGGCGGCAGATCGTGGCGATTTCCTCCACGTCGCCCGGGGTGAAGGACAGCCCGTTGTCGGAAGGGGTCAGGCCTGCGCCGTTAGCGACGGCCGCCATCTCGATGGAGGCCTTGGTGCCGTCGCGGAACGAGGTGTGCATGTAGGGGTTCAGCTGCCCGGAGTCGGTGAGCTCCTTGGAGAACTCCCAGTTCTCCCAGACGTTGTCCGGGTTCATCTCGTGGTAGTGCTCAAGGTACTTTGCGCCCTTGCCGGCACAGACGACGTCGAAGCCGCTGGTCCGCGCCCAGTCGACAAGTTCCATGATGAGGGCCGGCTGGTCGCCGTAGGCCATTGAGTAGACCACGCCGGCTTCTTCTGCGCGCTTGGCCAGGGCCGGCCCCGCCAGGGCATCCGCCTCAACCGTGACCATGATGATGTGCTTCTTGGTTTCAATGGCGCGCAGTGCGTGCTTCACCCCGACAATGGGGTTTCCCGTTGCCTCGACGATGACGTCGATGTCGATGTCGACGTCGAACAGTTCGTCCGCATTCGCAACGATGGTGGTCGAACGGTTCTTCAGCGCCGTGGCGATGTCGGGGGCGATCTGGTTCTCGGGCCACCCAACCAGCGCGAAAGCGCCTTCAGCGCGCTTGACGTTGATGTCGGCGATGGCGACGACGTGGATACCGGGAATGTTGTTTGCCTGGGCCAGGTACATGGTGCCGTAGCGGCCAGCTCCGATGAGTCCGACTCGAACCGGGCGGCCCTGCTGCTCGCGATCGCTGAGAAGTTTGTGGAGGTTCATGGGGATCTCTCTGGTTGACGTTTCGCGCCGGAGAGGAGCTCTCCACCTCAGGGGCGGAGCAACTTCTTCGTCGCGGTGTGAGCTGATTTCGGGACCGAGTGGAACCGGTTCCACTTTTGTACCAGTCGGTGTTAGGCTGTGTCAACAGGTCCGGTGAATCGGAGCATGACCGGCATTGCACGCTCAAGGCAGGACCTCAAGGAGGAGGAGACATGAAAAAGGCCCCGACTATTCGCGATGTCGCGGCGGCGGCGGGTGTATCGGTCTCCGTGGTGTCCCGGGTCCTGAATCCCGAATCCGGACCCGTCGCGCCGGCAAAGCGCGAACAAGTATTACGGGTGATTGCGGAGCTCGGCTACCGGCCCCGCGCCGCGGCCCGGGAGCTCAGTGCAGGCCACGCGCTCACCATCGGGCTCGTGGTTGCGGATCTGGCCAACCCCTTCTTCGCCCACCTTGCAGACCGCGTCGTCTGGGAGGCCCGCAGCCACGGAATACAGGTGGTGGTCATGACCACCCAGGAGGACCCCCACCTTGAGGCAGACTCCCTTGACACTCTCCTCGACCGCTCCGTTGGCGGCGTCATCGCAACGCCCACTGGCGGCAACATCGAGAAGTGGGAACGGCTGCGTGACCTCGGCGTAAACGTTGTCTTCGTCGACCGCACCATCCCGGAGCTCGAGGATGTGGACGTCGTCAGCATCGAGAACTCCGATTCAGCCCGCCGCGCCACCGAGCACCTCATCGCCCTCGGCCACACCCGCATCGGCCTCATCACAGGCCCCACGAGCACCTCCACCGGCCAGGCACGGATCGAAGGCTACCGATCCGCCCACGACAACGCGTCCATCACGGTGGATCCCATGCTGATCCGGGACGTACCGTTCCGCGGAGACGGCGGCGGCGACGCCGTCGGGTCCCTGCTCGCGCTTCCGGACAGTCCCACGGGACTCATCGTCGCGAACACCGCCCAGGTGCAGAGCTCCGTCCGCCGCCTCGTTCAGGTCGGCGTGCGGATACCTGACGAACTCTCCGTCATCGTGTTCGACGACAATCCGTGGACCGAACTGACCAACCCGCCGCTCAACGTGATCCGCCAGCCGATCGATATGCTGGCCGTGCACTCCGTCGAACTCGTCCTCGGACGGATGCAGGGCCGGCTGCCGGCCGGTGCCCGAACCATCGAGGTCAAGGCGGACTTCGTGCCGCGCAACAGTTCTGCCCCTCTTATCCGCTCCGCTGCAAGTTAAGGAATCCCATGACCGTCATCGTCACTGCTGTATTCACGCCGAAAGAGGGCGCCTTCGACGACGTCGTCGCGGCCCTCTCCCCCGCCATCGCCGAAGTCCACGAAGAACCGGGCTGCCTGCTCTACGCCATCCACGAGGACCCGAACGGCCAGGTCCTCATGATTGAGAAATGGGAAACCGCGGAGCTGCTCGACGCCCACGGCGCGGGCGAAGCCGTCCAGCGGTTGAATGCCTCGCTCGAGGGACTCCTGAAGGAGCCTGTAGAAGTGACCCGCCTGGCCCCGATCGTTGCCGGGACCCAGCACCAGGGACTGCTCTAGCCACAGCTGCTGGGCGGTGGCGTTGGTCATCGGGCGGGCTCGGTCCCAGGTTCCACCTCCCGGGGCAGGTACTGGACAAACCAGTCCCTGGCCAGGACGGCTGCCTGCTCCAATGTCCCGGGTTCTTCGAAGAGGTGGGTTGCGCCCTGAACCAGCTCCAGCCGGTTGGTGCAGTGCATCCGGACCTGCGCCCCGCGGTTGAGCTCGAGCACCCGGTGGTCTGCGCTGCCGACAATCAAGAGCGTCGGGGCGCGCACAAGGGCAAGCCACGGGCCGGCCAGGTCCGGACGGCCTCCCCTTGAGACGACCGCGCTGACCTGACGCCCCTTTTCGGCTTGTTCAGCCGCCGCCCACAAGGCGGCACCGGCTCCTGTACTCGCGCCGAAGTAGCCCACGCCGCACGTGGCCGTGTCCGGCCGGCTGCCAAGCCAGTCCGTAGCCGCCGTCAGCCTGCGCGCAAGCAGTTCGATGTTGAACACGTTGGCGCGCTCAAGCTCCTCGCCGGGGCTGAGCAGGTCCAGAAGCAAGGTGCCCAGGCCCGCCCGCTGGAGTACCGCGGCGACGAATCGGTTCCGCGGACTGTGCCGGCCGCTGCCGCTGCCGTGGGCGAACACGACCACTGCCGCAGCCGGCCGGGGAAGGTTCAGGTGTCCCCGGAGTGGCACTCGGTCCGAAAGAATCTGCACGTCTTCATCGGGGCCGGGGTTGCCGGGGGCCGACGTCGCCCTCTGCGCACGCCGGGCGGCCGCTTCCAGCAGCCACACCACCTCGTCATCACTGGTCGGCGAAAAGTCACGGTAGTGCTGGCTGACAGCGGTGAGGTGCCGGGGCGTGAAGAGGCACACCACCTCGTCCGCCTCCGGCAACGAGCGGAGGATGTCGGCGGAGGCAACAGGAACGGCCAGGACCACTCTCGCCGCCCCCAGCTTGCGCGCGATGCTGCAGGCCACGCGGGCCGTTGATCCGGTGGCAACCCCGTCATCGACGACCACGGCGGTGCGGCCGCGCAGATCCATGGGCGGCCGGCCAGCACGGACGCGTGCCACCCGACCATCAAGCATGCGGCGCTCCCGGTGTTCAACAGCCCGCAGGTCTGCATCCTTGACCCGTGCGAGTGCGAGGACGCGTTTGTCCAGGGTGAATGCCCCCTTTTCCCCGATGGCTCCCATCGCGAGTTCGGGTTGGGACGGTACCCCCAGCTTGCGCACGACGATCACATCGAGCTGCGCATCGAGTGCCCGCGCAACCTCGAAGGCCACCGGCACTCCGCCGCGGGGCACGCCCAGGACGACGGCGTCCGCCCCACGCAAATACTCCAGCCGCAGCCCCAACTGCCGCCCCGCATCAGCCCTGTCCGCGAAAATGCCCATGACTGCGACGTTCCCATCAACACGGCGGCCGCAGATCCGTGCTGCGGCCTACTGCTCCTCCTCCCACTATCCCGCACGAATCCCGACCCTGCGAGGCCCTTTTTTGCGCGGAACCGCTGAAGGTTCGACGGCGGATACCGCCTCCGCCGCTGGATTGGCACCCGTCTGGAAGCGGGGCATCCTGATAGCAAGAGCCTTGCGAGTTGGAGGTGGGGCATGCAGATCGCGCTCCTGGGGGAGGGATCGGCGATCTTCAGCCGGTCGTTGACCAGCCGGCCCAGCATGATACGTCCCTGTGGATGCCGGCGGCGGGAGGGTCGCGGGTTTGCTGGAACTGGTCCGTCAGACGAAGGGCCGGGTCCAGTTGCTGGTCACGTCGGCACATTGGGGCGGCAACTGGGGATCGGAAGTCCCGGCCGCCCATCGAAGGTTGGCCCGGTCGCTGATCGAGGCAGGGGCCGACGTCGTGTTCGGGCATTCGGCCCACATTTTCCGCGGCGTCGAAATCTACAGGATGCAGCGGCTGAGCACACAGCTCGGCACGCGGAGCAGCTGGATCGGGGGCGAGAACGCCCTGGACATCCCGATCTGCCCGGAGCCGGACCGAACGGACCGGCCCGACGGCGGATCACCCTAAGGCCGGGCAGCTCACCGCGACGCTTTGACCACCATGGCCGAGCCTCCCCCTCGCCGGACCGGCTCGGCCGCGGCGACCATCCGCCCGTTGGGGCCGAACTCGATGGCGGTGGCCGCGCCGATTTCCGCCGCCGATGTGAACGCGTCACCCGACGGAGTGAACCGGTGGCCGTACGGCGTGAGCTGGCTTTCATGCGCCTTGATGAAGGCAGGCTCGGCTGTGACCTTGGCTGCGTTCCGCTGGGCCGCGCGCGGTGCCGCAATCGCCTCGGAGATGCTCATGCCCAGGTCCACGCGGTTGAGGATGGTCTGCAGGACGGTGGTGATGATCGTCGATCCGCCGGGCGAGCCCAGCGCGAGGAACGGCTTGCCGTCCTCGAGGATGATGGTCGGCGACATCGAGGAGCGCGGACGCTTCCCCGGCTGGATCCGGTTCGGGTCGGCCGGGTCATACACCGTGGAAAAGTCGGTCAGCTCGTTGTTGAGCAGGAATCCGCGGTCCGGCACCACGATGCCGGACCCGCCGGTCTGCTCGATGGTGAGCGTGTACTCCACCACGTTGCCCCACTTGTCGGCAACGGTCATGTTGGTGGTGGAGATGTTCTCGGTGTCCCGCTCGGCGGCGGGGGCCGCGGCGGCTGCCGGGCACGCGCCGTCGTACTTGGCCACGTCACCCGGCGGCACGGGCTTCACGGCCGCGTGCTTCGGATCAAGTGCGCACGAGCGCTCCTTCCCGAACAGCGGGTCTGTCAGGGCGTCCGTGGGAACGTGTACAAACGCGGGGTCGCCCACGTACTTGCCGCGGTCCGCGAACGCGAGGGCGCTGGCCTCAAGGTAGTGGTGGAGGGCGTCGGGCGCGGACATCTCCGAAAGGTTGAACGTGTTCAGGATGTTCAGCGCCTCGCCGACTGTGGTGCCCCCGCTGCTCGACGGCGCCATGCCGTAGACGTCCAGGTCGCGGTATTCCACGTGCGTGGGACCCTGGTCAAGGGCGCTGTAAGCGGCGAGGTCCGCCGTCGTCAGGTGGCCCGCCGGGACGGGCAGCTTGGTGGTTTTGGTCTTCGGCGGAGCCTGGACGGTGGCCGCGATCTCTGCGGCGAGCGCTCCGCGGTAGAAGCCGCGCGTTCCCTTCTGCGCGAGGAGCCGGTACGTTTCGGCGAGGTCGGGGTTCTTGAAGACACTTCCGACGGCGGGCGCGTCGCCGCCGGGGAGGAACAGCTTGCTGGTCGAGGGGAACGCGGCGAAACGGACCTTGTTGTCGAGGGTCTGCTGGCGGAAGGTCTGGTCTACCTCGAAGCCGCGGGTTGCGACTTTGATGGCGGGCTTCAGGGCGTCGTCAAGGTCCAGCGTGCCCCATCGGTCCAGGGCCCGCTCCCAGGTGGCCGGCGTGCCGGGCACGCCAACGGAGACGCCGCTCGTGACGAGCTCAGGCGTGAAATTGTAGGGCTTGCCGGTCTTGGGGTCGATGAACGCGTTACGGGGCATTGCCGCCGGTGCCGTCTCGCGGCCGTCGATGGTGCCCACCCGGCCGGTCTTGGCGTTGTAGAACAGGAAGTAGCCGCCCCCGCCGATCCCGGCGCTGTAGGGCTCGGTTACGCCGAGGGTCGCGGCGGCGGCGACGGCCGCGTCCGCCGCGTTGCCGCCCTTGCGGAGGATCTCAATCGCCGCGGCGGAGGCCTCCGGGTCAACGGTGCTGACCGCACCGCCATACCCGGTGGCGGTGGCGGTTTTTTCCGTCGCCCGCGGATCGGCGAACGCAGGGCTGGCGACGGCGCCGCCGGTCACGCTCAATGCCAGGGCCGCCGTGACGGCCGCTAATTGACGTCTCAGATGTGCCATGGTCGCTCCCCCTCGGTGCGATGCAAGTGACGGTACTGCCACGCTACCCCGCCGGCGCGGGACACTCAACGCCTCCACGGTCAGCACCGGCGGCCCTCGTCGGCCGCGCCCGGCGGCGTCTCCAACCTGTCCGGCCCCCGTGCGGGGAGGCGAGTGGATTAGGCCGCCGCCAGCGTCTAGCGTGAGTTCTATGTCGGCGTCCGATGCTCTTGCGAAGTCCAGCACCAACCCCTTGCTTGTTCTCGGAAAAATAACCTCCATCCTGGATGCTTTCTCCCTCTCCAAGCCTGTCCTCTCGCTGAGCGACATCCGCGAGCACACGGGAATGCCGACGTCCACGGTCCAGCGGCTTGTCACGAACCTGACCTCCCAGGGATTCCTGGACCGCGAGGAGGATGCGTACCGCATCGGCATGAGGATGGCGTACTGGGCGGCTCCGGCAACGCGCGGAATGGAAGTCATCGACATCCTGAGCCCGCTCCTCAAGACGCTGCGGGACACCACGGGCGAGACTGCGTGTTTCTTCAAAGCTGAGCAGCACTACCGCGTCTGCGTGGCCATGGCCGACACCCGCCATGCGCTGCGCCGCGAGATGCATCTGGGCAAGGTCCTTCCGCTCCACGCCGGCTCGGCCGGGCGGGTACTCTTGGCCTGGGATCCGGACCTGATGGACGCCGTCCTGCTGGATCCGTTGGAGCCCATCACGGAATCCACCATCACCAGCTCCGGGGATCTGGAAGCCGCAGTCAAGAAGACGCGGGTGGACGGGTTTGCGATCACCGTGGGTGAGCGCGAAGACGGAGCGTCGGGCCTTTCGGCTCCCGTGTTCGACTCGGCGGCCGGACTGGTGGGGGCGGTGACCATCAGCGGACCCACCCTGAGGATGCCGCTGGAGACCTGTGAAGCCTGGGTGGAGCCGCTGCTAGCCACGGCGGAGCACATGACCAGGTTGATTGGCGGCCGGTTTCCCGGCGAGTCGTAATACCCGCCAGGAAACACGGGCCGGCTAGCAGCGCTTGGAGTAGCCGGCCACGGACTTTCCGGCGGCCTGCATCTCGGCCGCGTCGATGGCGATGAGGATCTCCGTGAAATTTTCCGCGTAGGTACCGAGGTCCGCCGCGAAGTGCGCCCACAACCCGCCGGAGAGGCCGCCGGCCGCGCCGGTGCGCGGCACGCCTGCCGGGTTCCGCGGATACGAACCGGTAAGGTGCGTGAGCCGTTCTTCCAGCAGCCTGATGCCGGCCGGGTCGGCCCCTTTCTGGGGTCCGAAGACGCGCGGAGCGTCCAGGAACGTCGTGGTCACATCGGAGAGGACAGTGATCCGGGCACCCCGGAGTCCGCCGTGGTCCTGGATGGCGCGGACCGCGCCTGCTCCGCCGTCGGTGGTGGCTGAACCGCCGGCTGCCACCAGGATGTGCGTGGCGCCGTGGTCCACGGCGGCCGCGATCAGCATGCCGGTTCCGTATGTGCCGGCGGTTAACGCATCCTGCGGGCTGTTCCGTGCGGATGTGAGGCCGCTGGCCTGGGCAACCTCGACGACGGCGGTCCCGGCCGCGGCGAGTCCGATGATCGCGGACAGCGGCTCGCCCCAGGAATTCAGCACGTCCACCGGCATTGCCGACGCCCGCAGGCTGCGGCAGAGCACATCGAACGTCCCCTCGCCCCCGTCGGCAACGGGCAGCCGCACGGCCGTGCCGCCCCCGTCTTCGATGCCGGCGCCGATTGCCGCGGCGACGTCCGCCGCCGAGTATGTCCCCTTGAAGCTGTCCGGGGCAACAAGGACGGTCATGCCGTGGCGAGGTGGTTGACGGCGTGCGGCGGGGTGCGGCCCTCCGCGATGGCGACGGCGTTCAGGGCGCTGAGCCGGGCCATTTCGCTGCGTACGGGCACGGTGGCGCTGCCCACGTGCGGCAGCAGGACGGTGTTGGGCAGCTCGGCCAGACCGGGTGCGAGCTTCGGTTCGTCCTCGAAGACGTCCAGTCCGGCACCGGCGATGACGCCGTTGCGGAGAGCGTCCACCAGGGCTGCCTCGTCCACCACCGGGCCGCGCGCGGTGTTGATCAGGATGGCATCGGATTTCATCCGCTCCAGCACGCCGGCATCCACGAGGTGCCGGGTCTGGTCGTTGAGCGGCACGTGCAGGGACAGGAAGTCACTGCGCTCCACCAGTTCGTCCCAGGGGACCTGCTGGACCTTGCCGGCGAACTCGCCGAGTTCGTCGTCGCTGACGGGGCGGTCGCCCGGGGGACGCGGCGCGAAGAGCACCGCCATGCCGAAGCCCAGTGCGCGCCGGGCGGTGGCACGGGCGATCCTGCCGAAGCCGGCCAGGCCCAGCACCGCGCCGGAGACGTCCCGGCCCAGCAGGAGCTCCGGTTCCCAGCCGAGGAACTTGCCATCGCGGACCAGCCGGTCCGCCTCGACCACGCGCCGGGCCGTGCCGAGGATGAGCAGCATGGCGATGTCCGCCGTCGCGTCGGTCAGGACCCCGGGGGTGTTGCCCACCAGGATGCCGTGCCGGGTGGCGGCGCCGACGTCGATGTTGTTGTATCCCACGGCGAAGTTGGACACGCCCCGCAGGCGGGCGCCGGCCAGGAGCGGCTCGTCGATGACATCGCGCAGCTGGGTGAGGACGACGTCGAAATCACCCGAGGCGCACAGCGCCGCCAGCGTCTCGTAATCCGGCGGTTCGGGCAGCACGGTGACCCGGCCGGCGTCGGACAGCAGCTGAAGTCCGGGCTCCGGAATGGCGGTGGTGACCAGGAATCTGTTGCCCACGCTCAGTTGCCTCCCTTGGTGCTGGGAGCGGGAGTGGTGCTGTCCGACGGGATCACCCAGCCGAAGGCTGCCGCGTTGGACCGGGCGCCTTGGGCAGCTTTGGAGCGGTTGGGCTCGCCGAGCTCGGCAAGCAGCTTCTCGGACAGGACCACCAGCTCCGCGAAGGTCTCCGTGGTCAGCCATTCGGGCCGGGTGGCAAACAGGATGTCCTCGCTGGAGGTGTTGCCGCTGGCACCGGGAGCAAAGGGGCAGCCGCCCAGACCGCCGAGGGCGCCGTCCACCATGGCGGCGCCGGCCTGGATGGCGGCGAGGGTGTTGGCCACGCCCAGGCCCCAGGTGTCGTGGCCGTGGTAGACGATCCTGCGGAGCGGGGATTCTTCCCGGACCCGGGTAACCAGCCCCGAGACCTGAGCCGGGACGGCCTGCCCCAGGGTGTCACACAGGACGATGTCCGTGGTGCCCTCGGCGCGGGGATCGTTGGCGATGGACAGCACACGCTCCTCCGGCACCGTTCCTTCGAAGGGGCAGGTGAAGGACGTGGCGATGCAGAGCTGGATCTGACCGCCGACGGCCTGGGCGTATTTGACCGCTTCAGGCAGAGCGGCGAGGCTTTCCTCGGTGGTGCGGCCAATGTTGGCTTTGTTGTGTGAGTCCGACGCCGACAGGCAGTACTGGAAGTTCCGCGCTCCGGCGGCCGAGGCCTTGGCCACGTGGCCGGGTGTTGCTACCCAGATCCAGCACTTTTCCAGTTCCTCGGGCGTGAGGGCCTGCACGACTTCCAGGGTGTTGGCCATGGTGGGGACGAGGTCCGGGCGGGCCATGGAGCCCAGTTCGATGGCGGGCACACCCAGGCGCAGCAGTTCCCGGACCGTTTCGAGTTTCTGCTCGGTGGGGAGAAGTTTCCCGGTGAGCTGGAGCCCGTCGCGCAGGGTCACGTCCCGGAGGATCGTGGCGCCCAATGTTGCGGCGAGGGTGTCTTGGGGGCGGTTCATGGCTGGAGTGCCTCCTCGCGGCCGGAGGCCGCACTGATCTCCGCGGGGCCCATGTTGAGGAGCCCGCCGAGGATTTCTTCGGTGTTTGCACCCAGGTCAGGGCCGAGGTTCCGGATGGCGAGTGATTGGTCTCCGATGACGGGGACAATGCCGGGGAATCCCACGCCGGGCAGGACTTCGTCCCCCGTGGAAACGTCGAACTTTTGGATCATGTTACGGGCTGCGTACTGGCCGTCGGTGCTGATGTCGGCCGCAGTGTAGATGGGTCCGGCGGGTACCCCGGCGGTGTCGAGTGCCGCGAGTGCGTCGGCGGCGTCCAGCCCGCCTGCCCACGTGCCGATGGCCTGATCGAGCTCTTCGCGCCGCGCCCAGCGGCCCGCGTTCGTCTGCAGCGACGGGTCCTCGGCCAGGTCCGGGCGTCCGATGGTGTGCATGTACCGCTGGTAGATCGAGTCTCCGTTGCCGGCCACGACGATGCTTGCGCCGTCCCGGCAGATGTAGGCGTTGGAGGGAGCGATGCCTTCCATCCGGCCGCCCACGCGCTGCCGGTCCACGCCATAAGCCTGGTAGTCCGGAATGAGGGATTCCATCATGGAGAACATCGCCTCGTGGAGCGCGACGTCGATGACGCGTTCGGTGAGCGGCACGGCGCCCGCCGCGTCCCGGCGTCGCGCTTCCCTTTGGTAGAGGCTCATCATGGAGCCGAAGGCGGCGTAAAGTCCGGCGATCGAGTCTCCGATGGAGACACCCACGCGGACCGGCGGGCGGTCCGGGTCGCCCACCAGGTTTCGGAACCCTCCATAGGCTTCGGCGACGGCGGCAAAACCGGGCCGCGCGGACAGCGGGCCGGTCTGCCCGAAGGCCGAGATGCGGGTGATGATGAGGTCCGGATTGGCTTCGTTGAGAACGTCGGGGCCGAGGCCCCACTTTTCCAGCGTGCCGGGCCGGAAGTTTTCCAGCAGGATGTCCGACTTTGCCACGAGTGCGAGCACCGCGTCCTTGCCGGCCGCGGTCCTGAGGTCCAGCACCACGGACTTCTTGTTGCGGTTGATCGTCCGGTACAGCATGGAGGTGTCGCCCTTGTGCAGGCGCCAGTTGCGCAGTTCATCACCGGTTCCGGGCCGTTCCACCTTGATCACTTCGGCACCGAAGTCGGCAAGCAGCCGGCCGGCCGTGGGCGCGGCAATATAGTTGCCCAGTTCAAGGACGCGTACTCCCTCCAGGGGCGCAATGCGTGTCTGTGTCATGTCCTTCTTCTTCTTTCGTGGGCGTGGGCCTGGTCTTGATGCTCGCGGTCCGGTCAGAACAGCAGGCTCATGGGCAGGATCAGCAGGATCGCGACGACGGATGCCACCGATACCCCGACAGTCACCGATTTCAGCGCTCCCCTCACACTCTGCCCCAGCAGCGACTGCAGGAGCCAGAAGGTATTGCTGGTGACGTGGACCATGAACAGGGATCCGGCGCCGGCGGAAAGGGCCAGGAGCACGGGATCCAGCCCGATGGCCGGAGCAATCGGAGCGAGCAGCCCGGCCGCGGTGATGGCGGACAGGGTGACGGAGCCGACGGCGATGTGCAGCACGGCCGCGATGGCCCAGACCACCAGGAGCGGGGCAACGGTGCTCGCGGAGAAGAATCCGCCCAGGATGTTGCCGAGGCCCGCTGCGGCGACGGTTGCGGCGAGGGACCCGCCCACGCCGGTGAGGATCAGGATCTGTCCGCTTTCCTTGAAGCCCACGGTGATGGCCTGCTCGACGCGTTTCTGGCCGATGGCGGAGCGGGCGACGAGGCAGGTGCCGATCAGGCCGATCAGCAGGGCGATGACGGGCTCGCCGAGGAGCTGCAGCCAGGGCATGTCAATCTTCAGGATCTGCAGGATGGCGCCGGCTCCGATGAGGAGCAGCGAGGTCAGGAGCGGGGCGAAAAGCAGAATCAGCGGCGCCTGCTTCCGTTCGTGTTCGGCCACGGCAACAGCGGCACCGGCCGGCCGGGCGGCAGAACCGTCGGAGCCGGGGTTTCCGCCAGGTGCCGCCGAAGCGGAAGGCAGCGTCCCGCCGTCGTACTCTTCCTCCTCGCCCTCACGATCCTCCTCCTCGACGAAGGTGTGGTCCTCGTCCTTCGCTTCGTTCCAGAAGCCGCGGCGGAAGAGGAACGTCATGATGGCGATGGAGATGATGATGGTGGGGGTGACCAGGAGCAGGCCGAACAGCAGCATTTTTCCAAGCGGCACATTGAGGAGCCCCGCCAGGGCGAGGGAAGCGACGCCGGGGACCGTGAAGACGATGCCGCATTCGAGGGCGATGGCCATGGCGGTTGCCATGCGGGCCGTGCCAAGTTTGCCGATCTTCGGTGCCAGCTTGCGGGCCAACGGGGCCGAGATGACCAGCAGCACGTCCAGGAAAATGGATTGGAGGACCGTTCCGAGGGCCAGGCCCATGGTGTAGGGCAGGCGCTTGGGGCCGAAGGTACTGAGCAGATGCTCCACCAGGCGCCGGATTGCGCCGCTCTGATTGAGGATGGACCCCATCAGCACACCGAAGGCGATGAGCAGGCCCACGTCCACCATGATCTCGCCGAAACCGGACGTGATGGTCTTGACTGTTTTTTCCACGCCGAGTCCGGCGGCGAGGCCCAGGTAGACCGAACCGATGACGAGGGCGATGACGGGATTGACTCTGAAACGGACGATCAGGACGACGGCGGCTATGACCGCCACGGCCGTATTGATCAGGACAGCTATGTCTGACATGAGGGGAATCCGATCGTTGGGCCTTCCACATTGAAGGCTTGGGAACAGATGTGCACCGTGAGGAAGGCCACATCGCTAAACCCATATTATGGGATTCAACTCATAATGCAAGACATTCGACGATACGACTTTTGACTGTGACGTTCTCCCGCCTGCCGTCCGGGGCGGCTCTGGATTCCTAGGAACGGGACCTCAAGGATTCCAGTGCAGCCCGCGCTCCCCTTGCATGAAGGTCCTTCAAGGCCAAGGCGTAGGCGGCGACGAAGCGTTCGTTGTCCATCAGGTCGCCGAAGACCTCCCGGTTGGCGATGAACGCCAGTGCTCCTCGCGCTGCCGCGCGGCGGCTTCCATCAGTGGTTCCTTGAGCCGGTCGACGACGTCGATCGGGCTTCCCTGTTCGTCGGTGCCTTCGTCATAGCGGGCCCAGCTGGCGACGATCGCCGCGGAGCGGTGAATCGGGCCGCCCTGGTCGAGGTTGATGCGGATGACCGGGAGTAGCCATTTGGGGATCCGGTCGGAGCTTTCGGCGCACAGCCGCGCCAGGGTGTCCTGCACGTATTCGTTGGAGAACCGCTCGATCAGGGTCCGTTTGTAGGATTCGAGGTCAATACCGGGGACGGGCTGAAGCGTTGGGGTGGCCTCGTTGTCCATGTAGTCGAGCAGGAACTGCGCGAACAGTGCGTCCTGTGCGACCTCGTGGGCGTAGCGGTAGCCGGCGAGGTAGCCGAAGTAGCACATGCCCTGGTGGCTGGCGTTGAGCAGCCGCAGCTTCATCAGCTCGTAAGGTTCGACGTCCTTCACGAGCTGGACGCGGGCATCTTCGAACGGAGGCCGGCCGAGGCTGAAATGGTCTTCAAGCACCCACTGCTCGAACGGCTCGCACACCACCGGCCAGCCGTCGTCGAACCCAAATTCACCGGCGATGGCGGCGCGGTCGGCGTCCGTGGTGACCGGGGTGATCCGGTCCACCATGCTGTTGGGGAAAGGGACGTTTGCTGCCACCCAGGCGCCCAGCTCAGGGTCCTTGAGGTTCGCGAACGCGGTGAACATGGTGCGGGCGACGTCTCCGTTGCCCTGGATGTTGTCGCAGGACATCACGGTGAAGGGCGCAAGCCCGCGTTGCCGCCGCCGGGCGAGTGCTTCCGTGACGAGACCGAAGGTCGTCCGCGGCGCGGCGCCGGGCTGGAGGTCATGCAGCATGTCGGGGTTGTCGGCCTTGAAGTCGCCGGTGACGTGGTGGAAGTTGTAGCCGCCCTCAGTGACGGTGAGGGAGACGATCCGGATTTCCGCCGATGCCATCTTTTCGATGACGGCTTCGGGGTCGTCGGGGGCGAAGAGGTATTCTACGATCGAGCCGATGACCCGCCCTTCCCGGGTTCCATCGGGGTTTTTCACCACGAGGGTGTACAGGCAGTCCTGGTTGTCCATCACCTGCTTCATGCGGGCATCGGAGGGCAGGACGCCGACGCCGCAGATGGCCCAGTCGAGGGCGCGGCCGGTGTTCATCAGCCTGTCGAGGTACATGGCCTGATGCGCGCGATGGAATCCGCCCACGCCGAAGTGGACGATGCCGGCGGTCAGGGCGGAACGGTCGTATCGGGGCGTGGCCAGGGAGGCCGGGACGGCGGTAACGGTGGTGCTGTTGAGGGTTGGCATGGCGTCAGTGCTCCCGGGCAGCCTGTGACGGGACGTGCAGCGGGCCGAGTTCCGCCGCGTGGGGCGGATTGGCGCCCGGGCGCGAGCAGGTGATCCCCGCGGCACGGTTGGCGTAGGCAGCGAGGGCGTGGAGTTCATCCGAGGCCAGGGCTTGCAGCCGTGGTTTTCCTTCCGCCCCGAGCGCTCCCAGCTGAGCCAGGCCGGAGATGAGGGCGGCCATGAAGGAGTCGCCGGCGCCCACGGTATCTGCCACGGTGACTGGTTCGGCGGTCATTTCCGCCCGGCTGTGGCGGGTGAGGATGACGGGCCCGTCCGCTCCCCGCGTCAGGGCCACGATGGCCGGGCCCATTTCCAGCCAGGCTTGCAGAGTTTCCTCCGGGGTGCGGTGCGGGTAGAGCCAGGCCAGGTCTTCATCGCTGGCTTTGACAAGGTCGCTGGCTGCCACGAAGAGTTCGGACTGTGTGCGTGCCGCGGCCACATCGGGGCTGATCCCCGGCCGGCAGTTGGGGTCGTAACTGACGGTCGCGTGCTCCCGGGCGGCCTCGACGAGGACAAGGGTGGCCTGATCGCCTGGCGGGAACACGGCGGCGATCGATCCCGTGTGGACGTGGGTGGAAGCCTCGACGGCGGCGAGGGCAGGCAGCGATGCCCCGTTGATGTCCCAGGTGATGTCGAAGGCGTAGGTGGCCGCCCCCTCCGGACTGAGCATGGCGGTTGCCGTTGACGTGGGCGCGCTGCCGCCCCTGACCACGGTGACGCGGTTGGAAAGCAGGTGCTCTTCGACCATGAGCCCGTGCCGGTCGTCGTCGTAGTGAGTCACCAGGGTCGTCGGCAGGTCCAGGCGTGCCGCCCCCACGGCCACGTTGAGGGGGCTCCCGCCGGGATGTTCCTCGGTGCGCGCCATCTGGCGCGGATCGCTGATGACGTCGACGAGGGACTCGCCGATGACGGTGACACTGGCGTCCCCCAAAGCGGAAAAGGAGGCTGTTGTGGTTTCGTTTTCGCGCATGGCTGCTTCCTTGCAGTGTTCTTCGTGGGTCAGGACGAGGAGCCTAGCGGCCCGGGTAGACGACGGCCTTGAGCTGCCCGGGCTGTTTGCCGGCGTTGAGCGCCGCCTCTGATTCGGCCAACGTGAACTTGCCGGTGACCAGGATGTCCAGGTCCACTTTTCCGTCGGCGATCAGCTGGATGGCCAGCGGCCAGGTGTTGGTGTAACGGAAGACGCCGGAGAGCCAGATCTCCCGGTTCTGGATGTAGGAGACGGGGAGTTCGACGTCGTCCGCCCCGAGCCCTACCAGGATGACCCTGCCGGCGGGGCCGACGGCCTTGATGCCGGAGCGGACAGCCTGCGGCGCGCCGGAAGCGTCGATGAACGCATCGACGTCGAGCCCTTCGACGCTGTCCGTCCTGGCATTGAGCGCGTGGGTTGCACCGTGCTCGAGCGCGAAGGCCAGCCTGTCTTCGGCGATGTCCGTGACGTAGATTTCCGTTGCACCGAAGGCCCTGGCGGCCTGGGCCGCGATGATCCCGATGGGGCCGGCTCCAGCGATCAGGACGCGGCTGCCGGGCTTGATTTCGGCGCGTTCGCAGGCCCAGAGTCCGACGGAGAGCGGTTCGATCAGGGCTGCTGCCTCGTCGCTGACGCTGTCCGGGATGTCGTAGGCGAAGTCGCTCTGGATGGTCACGTATTCGGCGAAGGCCCCGTCGATCGGCGGGGTGGCATAGAACTCGATGTCCGGGCAGAGGTTGTACCGTCCGGCTTTGCACTGCTTGCACGTGCGGCAGGGACGCTGGGGTTCGACAGCGACCCGCTGGCCGATCCGGGCGGGGTCAACGGCGCTTCCGACGGCGGCGATGCGGCCGGAGAGTTCGTGGCCGAGGATCAGCGGATGGTCCACGACATAGTCGCCGATCCTGCCGTGTTCGTAGTAGTGGACGTCGCTGCCGCAGACGCCGACGGCGGCGACCTGCACCAGGACCTGGTCGGCCTCAAGCTGCGGGACGGACAGGGTTTCCATGGCCATGTCGCCCTGGCTCTTCAGGACGGAGGCACGCATCGTGGCCGGTACTTCCGGGCGCCCGAGGGCTGGAGACTGTGCGGTTGATGTTGTCATCGAAGTAATCCTCTAAGAATCGAAGTGGGGATGGCCGGTTACTTGACGGCGCCGAGGGAGAGGCCTTGGACGAGCTTGTCCTGGGCTGCGAAGCCGGCAAACAGCACCGGCAGGGAAATGACGACGGCGGCCGCGCAGACTTTCGCGAGGAACAGGCCCTGGCTGGAGACGAAGCCGGTCAGGAAGACCGGAGCGGTGCCGGCCACCACCCCGGTGAGGACCCGGGCCAGCAGCAGTTCGTTCCAGCTGAAGATGAAGCAGATCAACGCGGTGGCCGCGATGCCGGGCATCGCCACCGGGGCAATGACCTTGCGCAGGGTCAGCAGCAGGTTTGCGCCGTCGATCTGGGCTGCTTCGAGCATTTCCACCGGCACTTCGGCAAGGAAGGACCTCATCATCCAGACTGCGATGGGCAGGTTCATGGAGGTGTACATCAGGATCAGGAACCAGATGTTGTCCAGGGCGCCGGTGGTCTTCGCGAAAAGGTAGAGGGGCAGGATGGCGGCGACCACCGGCATCATCTTGGTGGAGAGGAAGAAGAACATGACGTCGGTCCACTTCTTCACCGGCCGGATCGAGAGGGCGTAAGCGGCCGGGATGGCCAATACCAGCACCAGCACGGTGGAGAGGATGGAGGCGGTGGCGGAGTTGATCAGCGGCGGCCACGGGCTGACGCCTGAGCTGGCGCCGAAGAACTCCTTGTAGGCGTCCAGGGTGAGGTTCGCCGCGAGGGAGGGCGGGTTGGTGGCTGCATCGTTTTCGGAGTGGAACGAGGTCAGGATCATCCACAGGACCGGGGCGGCGAACAGCAGGGCCAGCAGCCAGGCCGCGATGCCGGCGGCGGTGTTGTTCCGGGTGGGGTCCATCCGGGACTTGCCGCCGAACTTTCCGAATCTACTGCGCCGTGATCCGCTGTTGAGGGCGGTCGGGCCGGGGACGGAGTTCTGGGGTGCGGCAGGGGTGAGGGTGCTCATCGTGCTGCCTCCTTCTTGAAGAGCGAGAAAACGGTGCGGAGGGCGAAGGTCGCCACGACGATGGTGCCGATGACGACGACGACGCCGGCGGCTGATGCCAGGCCGTATTCGTTGGCGAAGTAGAACGTCTGGTAGATGGCGTAGGGCAGGTTGGCGGTGCCCAGCCCACCTGAGGTGAGGGTGAAGACGGCGTCGAAGTTCTGCACGATGTAGATGGCTCCGAGCAGTCCGCCCAGTTCCACGTACTGGCGCAGGTGCGGCAGTGTGAGGTGGCGGAAGATGTCCCACGGCGTTGCGCCGTCCATTTGGGCCGCTTCGACGGTGTCCATGGGCCGGGACTGCAGGCCCGCGAGCAGGATGAGCATCATGAACGGCGTCCACTGCCAGACGAGCGAGACAATGACCGCCATCAGCGGCGCCTGGGACAGCAGGTCCGGCTGCGGCGGGGTGTTGCTGCCGAAGAGGGACCAGATCCAGGTCAGGGTGCCGTTGATCAGGCCGTAAGTGGGGTTCAGGAGGGCGTGCTTCCAGATCAGTGCCGCGGCCACGGGGACCACGAGGAACGGCGCGATCAGTAGGGTCCGGGCCAGGCCACGGCCGATGAACTTCTTGTCCAGCAGCAGGGCCAGTCCGAGGCCGATGACCAGGCTGGCCAGGACGACGGAGACGGTGAGGATGATCGTAGTGAAGATGGCCTGGCGCAGGTCGGCGTTGGTGAGGACCTGGATGTAGTTCTCCAAGCCGGCGAAGCCGGTCTGGTCGGGGCGGAGGCTGTTCCAGTTCAGGAACGAAATGATCAGCGTCACCACGAACGGAAGCTGGGTGACGATGATGAGGAAGATCAGGGCCGGCAGCAACGGCGCACGCCGGGCCCAGGCCAGAGCACGTTCACGGGCCCTGGCGTTCTTGGAAGGTTTGGTTGCGCTGGTCCCGGGGCGGGAGATGCGCGCTGTTGCGGTAGTCATGTTTGGTCTCCTGCGGTTCCGTGGCCCGCCCCGGGCGGGCCACGGAACCGGTTGGTGTGGGTTGTTACTTCTTGTACTTGTCGCCGATTTTTTGTGCGGCGTCTTGGCCCTTGGCCAAGGCGTCGGCTACAGAGCCCTGCCCTGCGATGGCGGAGCTGACACCTTGGGAGACCGTGGTGCCAAGGTCGGCGAACTCGGGGATGCCGACGAACTGGATGCCCACCACCGGGCGTTCCTGGACGCCGGGGTTCTTGGGATCGGCGTTTTCAATGGCGGAGCGTTCGGCCTTGAAGAACGGCGCGGCCTTCTGGAACTCGGCGTTCTCGTAGGTGGAGATGCGCTTGCCGGACGGAACCTTGGCCCAGCCGAGCTTGGAGGCGACCAGTTCCTCGTACTTCTTCGAGCTGGCCCAGGCAATGAACTTCCCGGCAGCGTCCTGCTTCTTCGATGCTGCCTGCACGCCCCAGGACCAGGTCCACAGCCAGCCGGAAGAATCGGTCTTCTTCACCGGAGCCTGGGCGTAGCCGATCTTTCCCTTGACTGGGGAGCTTGCGGCCTCCAGGGCGCCGGCGGCCGAGGTGGCGTCGTACCACATGGCGACCTTGCTCTGGCTCATGTTGTTCAGGCATTCGGTGAACCCCGCCTGGGCCGCGCCGGCTTCACCGTGCTCCCGCACCAGCTTGGTGTAGAACTCGGTCGCCTCGGTGAATTCTGGGGCATTGACCTTCGCGTTCCAGTCCTTGTCGAACCAGGTGCCGCCGAAGGTGTTGACCACGGTGGTGAGCGGCGCAAAGACCTGGCCCCAGCCGGGCTGGCCGCGCAGGCAGATGCCCTTCATGCCCGGAGCCGCGCCATCGGCCTTGGCAGCAAGATCGGCCACCTGGTCCCAGGTGGGCTTCTCCGGCATGGTCAGGCCCTTGGCATCGAAGATGTCCTTGCGGTACATGAGGAAGGAGGACTCTCCGTAGAACGGTTCGCCGTAGAGTTTGCCGTCCTTTCCGGTCAGCGACGCCGTGTAGGCCGGAAGAATGTCCGCCTGGTTGAACTCCGGGTCCTTGGCCACATTGTCCAGCGGCGCCAGCCAGTTGTTCGCGGAGTAAAAGGGAATCTCGTAGTTGGACAGGGACGCGACGTCGTACTGGCCGGCCTGGCTGGAGAACTCCTGGCTGATCTTGGCACGGACATCGTTCTCCGGCAGGACCGTGTAGTTCACCTTGATCCCGGTGTCCTTGGTGAAATTGTCCGCCGTGAGCCTCTGCAGGTCTTCCATCTGCGGGTTGTTCACCATCAGGACATTGATGCTGTTCTGGTCACCTGCCGCCGTGCCGCCGCCGGCACCGGAGCAGGCAGAGGCAGAAAGTGCGATACACAGGGCGCCGGCCGCCAGTGAGGCTGCACGTATTTTCGGGCGCATTAAGGACTCCTTCGTTCTTCATGGGGTGCGCAGCCACTGCACGTCGACTGCTGTGTCGAAGTACCGGACTGGAGCGGGGCTTTTGATCGGAATTTCCGAGTGCCGCGCTGATGTTCCTCAAGATTAGGCTTGTGCGCTGCCCCACAACTAGCGCCCTGCTTGCCAATTTCTGATACTAATTTTCCCGGCCCGCCGTCCGCCCAGGCGGTACTCTGGGAGAAATCACCATCGGTGATGTCCAGATTTCATGACCCGGGATGCAGGAGTACGGCTGTGGTTACATCAGATCCGCACGATGGCGCGTCGGCGAGGCTTGCCGAGCGGCTGCTGGGCATGCGCGCCAACAGGGAGGTAATCCCGGCGGATCCGAACCAGTCAGTCCGGTGGCATGAGCATGACTACCCCAGTCCGCTGGCGCGCTGGAACTACCATCCCGAATACGAGATCCACCTGATCCGGAAAGGCACCGGCAAATTCATCGTCGGAGACCACATAGGAACGTTCGAGGCCGGGCATGTGTCCATCGTGGGGTCGGGGCTTCCCCACGACTGGGTCAGCGACCTCGAGCCCGGCGAGGTCCTTGAGGGCCGCGATGCCGTTATCCAGTTCGACGGCAAGTGGGTCCTGCAGGCTGCCTCGATTGTTCCCGAATTGGCTCAGGTCAATCCACTCCTGGAGCAGTCCGCACGCGGGATCGAGTTCCTTGGCCGCTCCGCCGAGAACGCTGCCGCTTCCATCGAAGCCATGGGCACATCGACGGGACTGGAGCGGCTTCACCATCTCTTTAAGTTGTTCGCGATCCTCACCCGCGCACCGCAGGAGGAGCGGCGCTATCTGGCCGACGAATGGTTCAGGCCGCAGTTGGACGGGCAGGCGGCCGCCGTCGTGGACATCGTCCTTGAGTACGTGTTCACCAATCACGCCGGGACGGTCAAAATGTCCGAGGCGGCGGCCCTGGTGGGCATGCCCGAGCCGACGTTTTCGAAGTACTTCAAACGCGCCACCGGGCAAAACTTCAGCGACCTGGTGCGCAAACTCCGCCTGGCCCACGCGCGGCGCCTGCTGGAACGGACGGACAAGGCCATCTCGGACATTTGCTACGAAGTGGGCTTCTCCAACCTGTCCAACTTCAACAGGCACTTCCTTAACGACACCGGCGAAACCCCGCGGCACTACCGCCAACGCCTGCAGGGCTGACCTGCTCGGCCAGCTCGACGTTCCGCTCAGCACAGTGCCGAGCGGCGTCTAGGAGATGTTGCCCGTCCGAAACGCTACTTTTCGGTATCCCTAAATTCGCGTTATCCTCGTCCTATCAGCATGCCCCGATGACGAGGACCGATGATGGCCACAACGACACTTCAGGTACGCCCGGCAGCCACCCGGGTCTGGTCCCGGCTGCTGCTGCTCGGCCCGGCGTTTGTCGCCGCCATCGCCTACGTGGACCCCGGGAACGTCGCCGCCAACCTCACCGCCGGAGCCAGCTACGGCTACCTGCTGGTCTGGGTGCTGGCGGTGGCGAACGCCATGGCCGTGCTGGTGCAGTACCAGTCGGCGAAGCTGGGCCTCGCCACCGGCTTGAGCCTTCCGGAGATCATGGGAAAGCGCCTGGGGACCCGGCGCCGGCGGCTGTACTGGGCCCAGGCCGAGATCGTTGCCGGTGCCACGGACATGGCCGAAGTCATCGGCGGCGCCGTGGCCCTGAACCTGCTCTTCGGGCTCCCCCTGCTGGCGGGCGGGTTCATCATCGGGCTGGCCTCCATGCTGCTGCTGATCCTGCAGACAGCCCGGGGCCAGAGGTCGTTTGAGTACGCCATCCTGATCCTGCTCGGCGTCATCGCCGTCGGGTTCGTGTCCGGCTTGTTCGTCAACCCGCCCGATGCCGGAAGCGCTCTTGGCGGGCTGCTGCCCCGGTTCGAGGGGACCGACACGGTCCTGCTGGCCGCCAGCATGCTCGGCGCGACGGTGATGCCACATGCGATCTACCTGCACTCTGCCCTGGCGCGGGACCGACACGGCTTCTCCGAAGACCCGGCCGTGCGGACGCGGCTGATCCGGGCCACCCGCTTCGATGTCGTCGGAGCCCTGCTGCTGGCTGGCGTCGTCAACATTTCGATGCTGCTGCTGGCCGCGTCCAGCCTGCGCGGCATCGAGGGAACGGACACCATCGCCGGCGCCCACGCCGCCGTCACGTCGGCGCTCGGCCCGGCCATCGGCATCGTGTTCGCGATCGGGCTGCTGGCCTCGGGGCTGGCCTCCACATCGGTGGGCTGCTACGCGGGCGCCACCATCATGGGCGGTCTGCTGAAGATCCGCGTGCCGCTGCTCACCCGGCGCGTCGTCACCTTGATCCCTGCGCTCATCATCCTGGGCGCCGGCATCGAACCGACGCTCGCCCTGGTCCTGAGCCAGGTCCTGCTCAGCTTCGGCATCCCCTTCGCCCTGATCCCGCTGATCCGGCTCACCGGAAAGCGCGAAGTCATGGGCATCCACACCGACTCCAAGCCGCTGAAGATCGCCGGCTGGACCAGCGCCACGCTCATCGTCGGACTGAACTGCGTGCTGATCACCCTGACCCTCACCGGCCAGGCCTGACCCCTTTCGGTGCAACCGCGCCGGCTGGCGCACGGCACTGCCACGGCCGACTTTTTCCGACTTTGTATTGCGCCGGGGCCCGCTGATCATCCACACTGGCTACAGATCCGCAGGAGATTCCCTCCGCCGATCCAGCCCGCCAGACACCACGGCCGGCCACCCCCGCCCCATCAGAGAATGCCGGGCAACCCCTCTCGAACCACCGCTTTCCGCCTCTCCGGGTACGCCCGGCCCCGGAAGCCTCTGCCGCTGAGAGCCCGGCACATCCCGACGAGAAAGAGACCACGATGATCAAGCGCCACTCGGACGTCGTCCTGGAAATCACCGCCCACGACCCCGACACCGTCGAAAACGACCTGAACGCCGCCGTAGAGATCGTCCGCCAACAAGCCATGAAGGAATCCCGCCACGGCATCCTCGTTACGCAGCACGGATACACCAGCTACACCGTCGCTGTAAGCCGCGATGTCCCCTACGGACAGACACACGAACGGCGCGAGCAGCCGGCCTAAAGACAACCGCAACTCAGGTAAGAACGGCAGGCGGGAACGGACGACGGCGGGACCTCCCGCCGTCGTCCGCTTGCGTTTTGTACGTTCCCCGGTCAGCTGGACGGGAAGTTATACGAGGCGCCGGAGGCGTGGTCCGCTTCGGGCCAGCGTGACGTGATGACCTTGCCGCGGGTGTAGAAGGACACGCCTTCCGGGCCGTAGATGTGCTTGTCGCCGAACAGCGACGCCTTCCAGCCGCCGAAGGAGTAGTAGGCCACCGGGACGGGCAGCGGCACGTTGATGCCGATCATGCCGACGTCGACGGAGCGCTGGAACTTGCGGGCCGCGGCACCGGACGAGGTGAAGATGGCGGTGCCGTTGCCGTACGGGTTGGCGTTGATGAGCCTAATGCCCTCCTCCAGGTCCTCGACCCGGACCACCACCAGGACCGGGCCGAAGATCTCCTCCTGGTAGGCGGTCATTTCGGTCTTGACGTGGTCAATGACCGTGGGGCCCACCCAGAAGCCCTCTTCGTGGCCGGGAACCACGAGGTCGCGGCCGTCCACCACCATGGCGGCTCCGGCGGCTTCGGCCTCGGTGATGGTCCTGACGATGAAGTTCCTGGAGTCGGGGCTGATGACGGGGCCCATGTCGGCGCCCGGAGCGGTGCCGATATCCACCTTGACGTCCAAGGCGCGCTCCTTGACTTTCTTGACCAGCAGGTCGGCGGCGTCACCGACGGCGACGGCCACGGAGATGGCCATGCAGCGCTGGCCGGCCGAACCGAAGGCGGCGGCGGCGAGGTGGTCGGCCGCGTTGTCGAGGTCGGCGTCGGGCATCACAATGGCGTGGTTCTTCGCACCGCCCAGGGCCTGGACGCGCTTGCCGTGCGCCGTGGCGGTTTCCATGATGTGTTTGGCGACCGGCGTGGAGCCGACGAACGAGATGCCGTCCACGTCCGGGTGGCTTAGGAGGCCGGAGACGACCTCGCGGTCGCCGTGCAGCACCTGGAAGACACCGTCGGGAAGACCCGACTGCTTCCAGAGCCTCGCCAGCAGCATTGCTGCCGAGGGCACCTTGTGGGAGGGCTTGAGGATGAAGGCGTTGCCGGTGGCAATGGCCATCGGAGCCATCCACAGCGGCACCATCACCGGGAAGTTGAACGGCGTGATCCCGGCGACGACGCCGATCGGCTCACGGAAGGAGAACACGTCGATGCCGGTGGACACCTGGTCCGAATATTCCCCTTTGAGCAGCTGCGGAATGCCGCACGCGAACTCGATGACCTCCAGGCCGCGACCGATCTCGCCCTTCGCGTCGGAGAGGACCTTGCCGTGCTCGGCGGTGATCAGCTCGGCCAGCTCGTCCACATGGGAAGCGACGAGTTCCCGGAACTTGAACAGCACGGCCGTCCGCTTGGCCAGGGAGATGTCGCCCCAGGACTCCGCGGCCGTCTTTGCGATGGCAACAGTGGTGTCAAGGTCTTCGCGGTTGGCCAGCCGCAGCTCCGCGCTAACCACGCCTGTCGCGGGGTTGTAGACCGGCTTGGTGCCGGATCCTGTGCCTGCGGCCTCGGCGCCGCTGATGAAGTGGTTGATGATGGTCATGCTTATCGCTCCTGTAGTAGGTGGTGTTCCACGGCGTGCACCGGTTCGACGCTCCGCGGGAGTCCTGTGGCGAGGGATTCGTGGATGGCAAGCCGGACGGCCAGGTTTTGCTCGGTGAGTTCCCGGTGGATGACCTCATGGCCTGAGCTGCGGGCCCAGACGCTGAACCTTTCGATTTCCACTTTGAACGGGTCTTCGGTGATATCGAAGACCTCGGTGCTGCCGTCCCTGAGCGAAACGGTTACTCGGGCCGGATCCCCGGGGTCCGGGTCAAAGGCCTTGTCGAGCGTGATGTGGCCCTTGGTGCCGATGATCTGGAACGTATTGGTACGGGGCCCTTCGAAGCCGCAGTCAAAGGTGCCGATGACTCCGTCGTAATCCAGGATCCCGGCGACGGTGGTCTCGACAGGGTCCGCCGGACTTGTCCCCTTGGCGTAGACGCTGACCGGCGCCCTGCCCATGACCATGTTCATGATGTCGATGGCGTAGCACCCGACGTCGTTGATGGCACCGCCTTCAAGACCTGTTTGCAGCCGGACCTCTCCCGGGCTGCGGTCCATGACGAAGTGGAAGCGGGCGTGCATTGAGACAATGTCGCCGATCCGGCCTGCGTCGAGGAACTCCCGGACTTTCTGGTGCTGCGGATGGAACCGGTACATGAATGCTTCCATCAGGTTCACCTCGTTCCGCTCACAGGCCTCGACGACGCGTGCGTAGTCTTCAAGGCTCCCGACCAGCGGCTTCTCGCAGAGGATGTCCTTGCCTGCCTCGGCTGCCGCGACAATCCATTCGGCGTGGAGTCCGTTGGGGAAGGGCAGGTAGACGGCCTCGATGGCCGGATCGGCAAGCAGTTCTTCGTGGGATGCGTAGGCGGCCGGGATGCCAAAGCGGGCGGCCACGTCGGCGGCGCGCCCGTTGGGGCTGCTGACGGCCGAAACGGCGGCGTTACGGGCCTTATGCATCGCGGGCAGGAACCGGTCCTGGGCGATGCGGGCGGTGGTGAGAACGCCCCAACGCACGGCGCTCATGTGACCAGCCCGGCTTCCAAATGCCGGAGAAACGCCACGGACTGCCGGACATCCCGCACCGGGCCTTCGCCGGGAGGTTCGGTTTCCAGGATGGTGTCCTGTTCCATCGTGAACCAGCCGCCGTACCCCGCTTCAAGGAGGTTCCGGACGATGCCGGCGATTCCGACGTCGCCCTGTCCCAGCGGGACATACATTCCGGTCTTGACTCCGTCGGTGTAGGAGATTTCACCGTTCTGGACCCGTTCCGCGACGGCCCTGCGCACGTCCTTGAGGTGCGTGTGGCCGATCCGTGAGGCGTAGTCGCGGGCCAGTTGCCCGGGGTCCGTGCCGCCGATGAGGAGGTGGCCGGTGTCCAGGCAAAGGTTGGCGGCGGTGTCGTTCAGGACGCGGTTGACGTCCGACGTCGTCTCGATCATGGTGCCCACGTGGGGATGCACCACTGCCTGGATGCCCTGATCGGCGGCGGCCTTGACGATGGTGTCCAGGTTGCGGCCGAACAGGTTCCAGCCGTCGGCGTCGAGCTCGTGGCGCTGGTCATAGCCGGCCACGCCGGTTTCCGCAGCCAGCACCATGATGCTGGCCCCTGCTGCCTGGTAGGCGTCCAGTTCTGCCGAGACCGCTTTGAGCGGGTCCTTGGCGGCATCATGCAGGATGATCGGGAAGAATCCTCCGATGGCCTGCAGGTTGTGCCGCTGGAGTACCTCAGCGCGCGCGGTGGCTTCCTCCGGCAGGAAGCCCGCCGGGCCGAATTCGGTCGCGGTGATGCCCAGTGCGGTCATCTCTGACAGGACGCGGTCTGCCTCCAGTTGGTGCCCCCACCCGGGGACTTCGCACACGCCCCAGGAAATAGGCGCGGCGGCGAGGCGGCTGGTGATGGTGCTCAATCTGATCCTCCAAGTACGTTCTGGTCCCAGTCAATGACCGAGCCGGTGACCACTCCGCTCCTGCTGGAGAGGAGAAAGACTACAAATTCGGCGATCTCGTCCACTTGTCCGAGCTTGCCCATCGGCACGGAGGCGTTGGCCTTTTCAAGCCAGTCGTCGCCTGCGCCGTGAAATTTCCGTTGGGTCTGTTCTTCACCGTCCGTGGCCGTCCAGCCGATGTCCAGGCCGTTGATCCGGATCCTGTCCCAGCGATGGGCGTGTGCGGCGTTCCGGGTGACACCGGCCAACCCGGCCTTCGCCGCGACGTACGGTGCCAGATACGGCTGGCCCCCGAGTTCGGCGATGGAGATGACGTTCAGGATGCTGCCGGGAGCTTTGCGCTCACGGAGGTGCTTGACCGTTTCGGCCATGATGAAGAACGGCGATTTCAGGTTGACGGCGATGTGCGCATCGAACAGTTCCGGTGTTGTATCCAGCATGGTTCCGCGGGTGGTCAGGCCGGCGGCATTAACGGCGCAGTCAAGCCGCCCGAACACGGAGATGGTTTCCAGCACCGAGTTCCTGGCCTGTTCGACGTCGGCCAGGTCGGTTTTGATGAAGCGGGCCGCGACGCCGGACTTCGTCAGTTCGGCGGCCAGTTTTTCGCCCGTGTCGGCGTTGCGCCCGGTCACTGCGACTCCGGCGGCGCCTTCGGCCGCTGCCCGGCGGGCAATGCCCGCACCCAGGCCCTGGGTGCCGCCGCTGACAAGGACAACCTTGCCTTCGAGGAGTGGGCCGTTCATTCTTACTCGTCCCCGATTTTGACGACGCGGCCGGACCTGGCGGATTCCTCGGCCGCGTTGGCGAGGACGAGGGCCATGACCCCGTCATCGAAGCCGGGGCTGCAGCTGGTTCCTTCGCGGATGGACCGCGCGAAGCAGTCCAGCTCATTGCGGTAGGCCTGGCCGTAGCGCTCCAGGAAAAACGGCAGGTAGGCATCGGACTCTTCGGTGCCCGCGGCGCTGTACTTCCGCACGGTGGTGGGAGCCATGTTGCCGGCAGTCAGCAGCCCGTCGCTGCCGAATGCTTCCAGCCGCTGGTCGTGGCCGTAGGCACTGTGGCGGGAATTGATGATCGTGATTTGCTCACCGCCGCGGCCGCGCAGGTTGATGACAACCGAATCGAAGTCTCCGGCCTCTTCGATGTAGCCGCAGAACAGATTCGAGCCGGTGGCGGAAACTTCGATGATGTCCGGGACGAAGAACCGGGCCATGTCCAAGTCATGGATGCTCTGGTCCCGGAAGATCCCGCCGGATGTCGCAATGTACTCCTTGGGCGCGGGCGCGGGGTCCCGGCTGATGATGGTCAGCTGCTCCAGGCGGCCGATTTCTCCGGACTCAACCCGTGAGCGGAGCGAGGCGAAATTCGGGTCGAAGCGGCGGTTGAACCCGAGCATGAGCGGGGTCCTGGTGCCGCGGATCTCATCCCGGCACACGCGGACCCGGTCAATGTCCAGATCGATGGGTTTTTCGCACAGGGCGGCGACGCCGGCGGCCATTGCCCGGGAGATCAGCTCCACGTGGGTGTTCGTGGGCGAACCGATGATGATGGCGTCCAGGTCGTCGTTGGCGAAAACCTCATCAGCGGTTTCCACGGCCTGCGCTCCGGTCGTGGCCGCGAGGGCCTGCGCGCCCTTGATAAACGGGTCGGCGATCCAGGCCAGTTCCAGGTCAGGGTGGGCGGCAATGTTCCGGGCGTGGACCTGGCCGATGCGGCCGGAGCCGAAGAGCGCAACCTTGAGTGGTCGGTTAGCGGACATGGGTGGGGGTCCTTTCGTGTTTCCCGCCGGCGGATGATTCGCCTGCGGTTGGTTGAGGGTGGTTGATCATGACGGCGGCGTCCCCGCTGTTCGTCACGGTGCGGCTACCGCGGCCGGGGAACGGCCGGCCAGGACATCCACGACGCCCTTGGCGGCGTCACGGACCGTGTGTACCATTCCCTGGCGCGTGAAACCCATCAGGTGGGGCGTCAGGACGACGTTCTCGTGATCAAAGACGTCGTGGTGAGCCGGCGGTTCGGGATCATAGACGTCCAATCCGAGACCGGCCATGTGCCCTGAGAGAAGAGCCGCGTGGGCTGCGTCCAGGTCCACGAGCCCGCCCCTGCTGCAGTTGACGAGGATAGCCCCGGGAGGCATCAGTGCTATGCGTTCGGCGTTGATGATGTTGTGGTTTTCCGGCGTCAAAGGCACGTGCAGGGTGACGAAATCGCTCCGGCTCAGCAGTTCTTCAACAGTTTCGCAGCGGATGCCGGCGGGGACGTCTGCGAACGGATCAAAGGCCAGGACTTTGAGGTCAAAAGCCTCGGCGATCCGGGCGACGCGGCGTCCGATGCGGCCGTATCCGATGATGCCCAGGGCGAATCCCTCCAGGTCGCCGACGGCCACCGCAGACCTTTCCTCCCATCGGCCGTCCCTGACCAGCGACGTCAGCGTCGACAGCTTCTTCACGAGCGCCAGGAGGTGGGAGAAGACGCCTTCAGCGACGGACGCTGTGTTGCTGCCGGGCGTGATCACCACGGGGATGCCGCGGCGGTTCGCCTCTGCGACGTCGACGAGGTCGGTCCCGACCCCGGTCCTGGCGATCACCTTCAGGGCGGGCATGCGGTCAAGCAGCTCACGGTCCACCCTGTAGGCGGCGCGGACTATTGCGGCGTCGGCCCGGGCGAGTTCCTCATCGGTGGGGTCATGGATCATTTGTTGGTGAGGAGCCAGTAACGGTTCGACCAGACCGGCCTCGACGCTGCCAAGAGCTACGACTATTTGGGGTGTGGTTAGGGAAGCCATCGTCATCCTTGAAGATGTGAGGGTGCACTCCCGCGAGGGCATGGGAGCCCGCGGGGTGACGATATGGGTGTGAAGGGGGTTAGATGCCGAGCAGGCTGGACTTGCGTATCACCAGGTGGGGGACGATGGGCTGGTGGATGAAGCCTCCGCCGGCGTCGCGGTCCTGGATGCGTTTCAGGAGCGTTTTCGCCCCGGCAACGCCGATGCCCGAACTGTCCGGGTCAACGGTGGTCAGTCCCAGCCGGGGCATGGCACCGAGCGCGATGTTGTCGTAGCCCGTGATCGCGACCTGAAGTCCGCGTTCGTCGGCTGCGGCCATGGCACCGAAGGCGGCGAGGTCGTTGATGCACGCCAGCGCCGTGGGGCGCTGGTGCTTGGAACGGGACGAGCTCAGGGCCCTTTGGGCAGCGACGTAACCGGATTCCTGGAAGAAATCGGCGTCGACGACGTGGATGTGGCGGGCCAGCCCGTGTTCTTCCATGGCGGCGGAATATCCGTCCACGCGCGCCCGGCCCACCGAGCCCCCCAGCCCGCCAAGATGCGCGATGTTCTCGTGCCCTTGGGCGATCAGGTGCTCAACAACCATGCTCATGCCAAGGGTATCGTCACTGCGGACCACATCGGCGGTGTCGATGTAGTCCGGTCCGCCCCCGGCAAAGACCACGGCTCCGCCGGCGACTGCCCGGTTGAACGGTGCCTTGTCGGGCACCGTTCCGACCACGAGCAGGCCTGCCACGCGCAGGTCCCGGAACGCCTGGAGGATGGATTGGTCCACTCCCCTGCCGGCAGCCGTCACCGCGCTGAAGAGGACTGTGTATCCGGCCTCTTCCAGAACGGTCCGGGCGGCGTCGGCTACGTCAAAGGCCCAAGGGTTGTGCATGTCGCTGACCAGCACGCCGATGGTTCCGCTGTCCCGTGTTGCCAGGGACCGGGCTGCGAGGTTCAGCTCGAAACCCATCTCCTCAACAACCTTGAGCACCCGCTGGCGGCGCTCGTCACTGACGCGCGGTGAGTCGCGCAGGACGAGCGAGACCAAGGATTTGGAGACGCCGGCACGTTCGGCCACATCCTTGATCGTTGGCCGCCGGGCGGATGCAGTCGCCATTGCTACACCCGCGCTGCCGTGGTGCCGTGGATTTCCTCGATCTTCTGCCACTGTCCCGAGAGCGAGGATGCTTCCGCCGCGCTGACGATGGCAGCCGCGGAGGCAGCATCATGGATGTTGGAGTTTTCCTGGGCCCCTCCTGCGACGGCGACGAGGAACTTCTTCGCCTCGATGATCTTGAGGTCATCGAAGCCCATGCTGTTGCCGGGTCCGGGCTGGAAGTTGGCGTAGTCGCCGTAACGGGGGCTGGCGTTGACGGTGGTGTAGCCTTGCTCCTCGTTGCTGCGTCCCAGGCAGACCTTGAGCTCGTTCATGCGCTCAAAGTCCCATTTGAGGGAACCTTCGGTTCCGTAGACCTCGATCTGGTAGCCGCACTCGGGGCCCACGGCGACGCGGGAAGACTCGATGGTGCCGACGGCGCCTGCGCCGCGGGCGGACGGGCCGAAGCGGACCAGCGCTGCTGCGTAGTCCTCATTTTCAACCTCTCCCATTTCACCGTTTTCGATCACTGCGAAGTGTGTTGCCGACCCCATGGCGAGCTTTGGCCGCTGCGTGTAGACCGTGCTGGTGAGCGCAGTGACCTCGGCGATGGGTCCGACTACATACTGGCACAGGTCGGTGGCGTGGCTGAACAGGTCGGCCAGCACGCCGGTGCCGGCGAGTTTACGATCGAAACGCCAGGAAAGTGCACCGTTGGGTTCGGAGGCGTAACCCGAGAAGAACACCGCACGGACGTTGGTCACCCGCCCCAAGCGCCCGGCGGCGATGAGTTCCCGTGCGTGCTCCACGGCGGGGGCGTGCCGGTAGTTGTATCCGATGGAGGTCAGCACTCCTGCCTCCACTGCCGCTTCCTGCACGGCGGCTGTTTCTTCGTGGCCGCGTCCGACCGGCTTTTCGATCCAAAAGTGCTTTCCTGCTTTGGCGGCCGCGATGCCGATCTCTGCGTGGAGGAAGTTGGGTGCGCAGATGGACACGACGTCGACGTCGGGGTGGTTGAGGACATCGTGGTAGTCGGCGGTTCCCTCGGCATATCCGAGGACGTCACGGGCGAACTGGACCCTGCTGGGTTCAGTGTCAGCGGCGATGACGAGCTTTGTCTTCAGGCCAAGTTCGGGGTAGACGTACGGTACTGCCTGGTAGGCCCGCGAATGGAGCTTTCCCATCCATCCGACGCTGATGAGGCCGACGCCGATGGTGCGAGATTCTAGGCTCACGTTCTTGCCTTTCGTTCGTTGTTAGTCAGTTGCGGGCGGTTTCGAAGGCGTCACGGAACGCCGCCGCCATAATGGTGGAGTCGGAGCCGATGGCGACGAACCGGAAGCCCTGGCGGACATACTTGGCAGCTCCCACGCCGTCCACGGCAAGGATTCCTGCCGCCTTGTTGTGAAGCTGCGCCGCGGATACGACGCGCTGCAGGGCCTCCTGGAAGACGTTGCTGTCCAGCTGAAGAGGGACCCCCAGCGCGTAGGAGAGGTCCAGGGGTCCGACGAAGAGGACGTCGACGCCGTCCTGCGCGGCGATCTCCTCGACGGCCTCCAGCGCTTCCAGGGTTTCGATCTGGATGACCCCGAGGGTTTCCTGGTCCGGTTCGGTGAGCGTGCGGCGGTCCATGCCCCAGCGGCAGGCGCGGTTGTAGGTGGCCACGCCGCGGTCGCCGTAGGGCGGGTACATCATGTGCCGGACGGATTCGGCGGCCTGGTCCACTGTGGTCAGCCGTGGAACCATGATCCCGGCGGCTCCCTGGTCCAGGACGCGGCCGATGCGGATCCGGTCGCCGGACTCGACCCGCACGATGGTCGGGACGCCGTAGCTTCCGGCCGCAACGACCCCGTCCCTGACCGCGTCTTCGCCTCCGGAGCCGTGTTCAAGGTCGATCAGCACCCAGTCGGCGCCTGCCGCTGCGCAGACTTCGGCGGCCGTGGCCGACGACATGCCCACGAAGGTGCCGACGGTGACTTCGCCTTCGGCGAGGCGCCGGCGCAGGAGCCCTGAATTCAGTGGTCCGTGGCTCATCCGAACCACCGCTGGCGGCCGCGTGCCTGCTCATATTCGGCGCGGAGGGTGTTGACCCATTCCTGGCCGGACACCTCCGCGGGGGCAACGTCCCACCAGACGTCACCGCCGGGCAGGTCGACGTGAGGGACCGTGGGCACCACAATGACTACCGGGCCCTGGGTGTCCCTGGTCGAGGTCAGCGCCTCGCGGACCTCGGCCGCCGTGGTGGCTCGGATGGCGAGGGCGCCCAGGCCTTCGGCGACCTGGCGGAGGTCGACCTTGAGGTAATCGCCGTCGAGCCGTGCCTTCGGGGCGTCCTCCGCGGCGACGCTGCCGCCGGTGGTGCGGTACCGGAATTCGTTGCCGAACTCACGCCCGCTGCGGTTCATCTGCAGCCGGTGGATGACCTGGTAGCCGTGGTTTTCAGAGACGATGACCGTGACGTTCAGGCCTTCCTGGGCTGCTGTGAGGATCTCCGTGGGTGCCATGAGGAAGGTGCCGTCGCCGATGAAGGTGACGACGCGGTTGTCGTTGTTGCCTTCGGCGAGCCGGACGCCCATGCCTGCGGCGATTTCGTAGCCCATGCAGGAGAATCCGAATTCCAGGTGGCAGTTGCGGTTCCCTGTCGCGTCCCACACCTTCTGCAGGTCGCCCGGAGGCCCGCCTGCAGCAGCGATGACCGTGTCGCCGGAGCGTGCGTGCTCCTGCATGAGTCCGATCAGCTGCGGCTGGGTGAGGACCGCTTCGGTGACGGGTGCGTGCGGGTGATCCTTAGGGTTGTAGGCGGTGTTTGCGTCCAGCCACTGGGTGCGGATGGGGGCCCAGAGGGCTTTTTCCGTCTGGACCGTGTCCTGCCAGGCTTCGCTGGTGCTGTGCCCCTCGAGCGCCAGGGCGAGGGCTTCGAGTCCGAGGCGGGCATCCGCGAGGATTCCGGTGGCACCTTGCTTGCGGGTATCGGCGTCCACGACGTTCAGTGCTGCGAACTTGACGTTGTCGTGTTCGAAGATGGACTGCGAGCCGGTGGCAAAGTCGGTAAGGCGTGTTCCCACACTGAGTACGAGGTCCGCCTGCTTGACCAGGGTGTTGGATGCGAAATTGCCTTCAAGTCCAACACCGCCCACCTGCCACCATTCGTCCTTGGCGACGGCGCCCTTGCCGCCGAACGTTTCCACTACCGGGATTCCGACCTGGCCCGCCAGGCGTGCCAGCGCAGCGTGGGCATCCGAGTAGTGGATGCCGCCGCCGGCGATGATCACCGGACGCTCAGCCGAGCGGATGAGCCGGGCGACGTCGTCGACCTCTTCCGGGTCTGGCAGCGGACGCCGGATCTTCCAGTCCCTGGGGGCAAAGAAGTCTGCGGGGAAATCGTACGCGTGGGATTGCACGTCCTGGGGAAGTGAAATGACCACGGCACCGGTGTCAGTGGGGCTGGTGAGGACGCGCATCGCCTGCGGAAGGGCGGTGAGGAGCTGCTCGGGACGGGTGATCCTGTCGAAGAACCGGGAGACCGGGCGGAAGGCGTCGTTGACGGTTGCGTCAGCTTCGGTCGGGTGCTCAAGCTGCTGGAGGACCGGGCCCTGGTGGCGGGTGGCGTACGTGTCGCCGGGCAGGAGCAGGAGCGGGACCCGGTTGACGGTGGCCAGTCCCGCCGCGGTCACCAGGTTCAAGGCGCCGGGACCGATCGACGCGGTGACGGCCAGGACGGACTGGCGGCGGCTTGCCTTGGCGTACGCGGTCGAGATGTGTGCCATGTACTGTTCGTGGCGGCCCTGGATGAAGGGCATGTCATCGGCCAGTTCGTCGAAGGCCTGGCCGAGGCCGGCGACGTTGCCGTGCCCGAAAATCCCGAGTGCCGCGGGGACGAGGCGGCGGCGGACGCCGTCGGTGACGGAGTGTTGGACGGACAGGTATTTAACGACCGCCTGTGCGGTGGTCAGTCGGATGGTCTGCGAGTTAGTGGTCATGGTCATTGCCTTATTCCAGTAGTCGGCGGGGTTTACCAGGGGCGTCCGTGCAGTACGACCGTTTTTTCTTCGGTCATTTCCTGCACAGCGGAGCGGACGCCTTCCTTGCCGATGCCGCTTCCCTTGAGTCCCCCGTAGGGCATGAGGTCGGCACGCCACAGGGGTGTCCAGTTGATATGGATATTTCCGGCGTCGATCTGCCGCATGGCCCGGACCGTTCCCGCTACGTCGCTGGTGAAGATTCCCGCGCCGAGCCCGTAGTCGTTGTCATTGGCCAGGGCGATGGCGGTTTCGATGTCGTGGGCCGAGGTAACGGCGACGGCGGGACCGAACAGTTCGTTCCGGCTCAGATTCGACCTCGGGTCGACTCCAGCGACGACGGCGGGAGTCACCACCGCGCCGTCACGTTGACCGCCGGTTAGGACCCGGGCACCGGAATGGCGGGCCTCCGCAATCGATGCGTGGACGCGGGAGGCTTCCTCCTCGGAGATCAGCGACCCAAGCCGTGTGTCATCTTCCTTGGGGTTGCCGACGGCGATTGCCTCGACCTTGGGTACGAGCGCATCGAGGAAATCCGCTTCGACGCGGCGGTCGACGATGACGCGCTGCACCGAGATGCATACCTGGCCGGCGTTGATGAAACCGCCTGCCGCCACGGCGCTGGAGGCAAGCTCAATGTCCGCGTCCGGGAGGATGATCACCGGGCATGAGGCTCCAAGCTCCAGGGACAGCTTCTTGACGCCGGCGATCGAGCTGATCCGGGTGCCGGTGGCAGTGGACCCGGTGAAGGAGACTTTCCGCACCCGCGGATCGGTGACCAGCACATCGCCCAGGGTGCTGCCGGGACCGGTCAGGACGGACAGCGCCTCCGGCGGAAGACCGGCGTCGACGAAGCACTGAGCCAGCTTCAACGCGGTCAGCGGGGTCGCGCGGGCCGGCTTCAGCACCACGGCATTGCCGGCAGCCAACGCCGGTGCGATCTTGTGCAGCACCAGCAGCGCGGGGTAGTTGAACGGCGTGATGGCGACGACGATGCCCACTGGCTGCCGGAGGGTAAAGCCGATCTTGTCCAGGCCCGTGCCGGCGTTGGCATCCAGGGGAAGGGTCGAGCCGTACAGCTGGCTTCCTTCGTGGGCTGCGAGGCGAATGATGTTCCCCGACCTGCTGGCTTCTCCCCGGGCCTCCGTGATCGGCTTGCCGGTTTCCGCGCTGATGGTCTGTGCGATGTCTTCAGCGCGCTCATCGGCCAACGCCGCGGCGCGGAGGAGGATATCCACCCGCACGTGGGCCGGAGTGGACCTCTGCAGGCGGGCGCCGATCTCGGCGCAGTCGAGGGCAGCCTGGGCGTCCTGGACCGTTGCAATGGGGACCGTGTCAATGATCCGGCCGTCAAAGGGGGACCGGACTTCCTCAGTCCTGCCGTCGGCGGCACCGCGCCAAGTTCCGGCGATTAGCATGTGCATGGTTGCTCCATCTGGTTGTGAACGTTTGCGCTCAGTGGCGCCTGGTGGTGCTTTCGTACGCTGCGTCAGCGACGTCGGCCACTTCGGCCTGGACTTCCTTGACGATCTCGCTGTGGCCGCCGAGCTGTTCGAGTTCGTGGGCGAGTTCCGCGAGTTCGGCGCCGCCGGCCATCTGGGCGGTGAGTTCGTCGAGGGTGATGTCCTTCTTGTCGTAGTAGCCGATCGATTTGCCGCGCTTGAGCAGCAGGAACCGGTCACCGACCGGGAAGGCGTGGTGCGGGTTGTGGGTGATGAAGATGACTCCGAGGCCGCGGTCGCGGGCCTGCAGGATGTAGCGCAGCACCACGCCGGACTGCTTGACGCCGAGGGCCGCGGTGGGTTCGTCCAGGATCAGGACCTTGGCCCCGAAGTAGACGGCGCGGGCGATCGCGACGCACTGGCGTTCACCGCCGGAGAGCTGGCCGATGGGCTGTTCGACGTCGCGGAGGTCGATGCCCATGTCGGCAAGTTCCTTCTTGGTGATGTCCTTCATCTTCTGGACGTCCATGCTCTTGAACGGACCAAATCCGCTGGTCAGTTCCGAGCCGAGGAAGAAGTTCCGCCAGATGGGCATCAGCGGGACGACGGCGAGGTCCTGGTAGACGGTGGCGATGCCGGCGTCCAACGCGTCGCGGGGTGAGCCGAATTTCCGCTCCTCCCCCATGATGTGGAGCACGCCTTCGTCGTGCTGGTGCAGCCCGGCGATGATCTTGATCAGGGTGGATTTGCCGGCGCCGTTGTCACCCAACACGCAGGTGACGCGGCCGTTGTCCACGGCCATGGTGACGTCGGTCAGCGCCACGATGTTGCCGTAGTGCTTGCCGACGTTCTCCAGCGAGAGGAGGTGCACGGGGGTGTGGGTCAGCGGGTCCTTCTCGTCCTTGAGGAGCTGCTGCTGGTCGAACTGTTTGGCGTTCATTTCTCCGGCCCCTTACTTGAGCTCTGCGCGGCGCTTGACGATCAGGTTCACGATGGTGGCCAGGAGCAGCATCAGGCCCAGGAAGAACTTGAACCAGTCCGGGTTCCACTGGGCGTAGACGATGCCCTTGTTGGCCATGCCGAAGATGAACGCGCCGATCGCGCCGCCCACGGCCGAGCCGTAGCCGCCGGTGAGGAGGCAGCCGCCGATGACCGCGGCGATGATGTAGAGGAATTCGTTGCCCACGCCTTCGCCGGACTGGACGGTATTGAAGGCGAACAGGTTGTGCATGCCCAGGATCCAGCCGCAGAAGCCGACCGCCATGAACAGGCCGATCTTGGTCTTGGTGACCGGCACGCCCACGGCGCGGGCCGCATTGGCGTCCCCGCCGGAGGCGAAGATCCAGTTGCCCACCTTGGTGCGCAGCAGCACCCAGGACGCCACCGCAACCAGGGCGATCCAGATGAACACCGTGATCGTGACATCCACGCCGGCGATTTTCACCGTCGAGGCGAAGAGCACGCGTGCGGCGTCGAAACCGTCGAGATCGGAAACAGAAGGTGTCGCCACGGCTCCGCCGATCATGCGGGTCAGGCCGAGATTGAGTCCGGCCAGCATGAGGAAGGAGGCCAGGGTGACGATAAAGCTGGGGAGCTTTGTTTTGACGAGGATCCATCCGTTGATGAACCCGATGCCCAGGGATACCACGAGAGCAAAGGCGACTCCGACCCAGACGTTGGTGCTGAAGTACCAGGAAAACATGGATGCGGAAAGGGCGGAGGTGATGACTGCCACGCCGGTGGAGAGGTCAAACTCGCCACCGATCATCAGCAGGGCGACCCCCACGGCCATGATGCCGATCGTCGAGCTGCCGTACAGGACGGTTGCCAGTGAACTGGGCTGCAGAAAAACGGGGGCGATGGCGGAGAAAAATACGAAGAGCACAAGGGCTCCGACGAGGGCGCCGATTTCGGGCCGGACAAGTAGTTTCTGGAGGGGGTTTCGGGCGCTGACGCGCTCGTCAGTTGCAATGGTGAGGACGGCATTGGCCATGATTGTTTGACTCCTTTGTCGTGGGGTGCCGGGCACAGCTGCCAGGGCGCCCGGCATCCCACAGATATTTCTTGCTGGTTAGCGGATGCCTGCCTGCGCGAACTTGGAGACATCGGCTGCGTTGCTCTTGTCGATGACGGCAGGGCCGGTGTAGACCTGCTGGCCGCCGCCGACTTTGAAACCGCCAACTTTGCTCAGCCAGATGGCGTCAACGCCGCCGTAGCCCTGCAGGTAGGGCTGCTGGTCGACCGTGAATTCCACGCTTCCGTCTTCGATGGCCTTCGCAAGTTCACCGTTCAGGTCGAAGGATGCGACCTTGACCTTGCTTCCGGTTTCCTTGACGGCCTTGACGATGGTCAGCGTGAAGGGGGCGCCGAGGCCGACGATGGCGTCGGCGTCCGGGGTGGACTGGAGCTTCGCGCTGACCGTCGAGGAAACGGAGGTCATGTCGGCACCGTTGACGTTGAGGATCTCCGTTCCGGGGACGTTCTCCTTGACTCCGGCGCAGCGGTTCTCAAGCCCCACGTGGCCCTGTTCCTGGATCACGCAGATCGGGTGCTTGATGCCTTCGGAGGCGAGTCGCTGTCCGACAGTGACGCCGGCGAGCTTATCGCTCTGCCCGAAGTGGGTGAAGGCGCCGATGGCTTTGGACTGGTCTTCACCGGCATTGATGCTGACGACAGGAATGCCGGCGTCCACCGCCTTCTTTACCACGTCCTTGAGCGCCTGGGGCTTGGCGAGCGTGACCACTATGCCGTCCACCTTCTGGTCGATGGCCTGCTGCACCAGCTGCGCCTGGCGGCCGCCTTCGGCGTCACCGCTGTAGAGAAGCTCGACGTTGTCCTTCTTGGCAGCGGTTTCGGCTCCCTTCCTAACGATGTCCCAGAACGTATCGCCGGCAGCGGCGTGCGTGATCATCGCGACCTTGAGGCGCGCGGTGTCCGCGACCTGGCCGCCTCCCCCGCCGGTGCTTGCCGGTTCCGTCCTGCCGCCGCCACTTGAGCATGCCCCCAATGCCAGAAGCGGTACGACGGCCAGAGCCATAGCGCCCCTGCGCCAACTGAATTTTGCCACGTGAAATCTCCTTTGATTCGCGCCATTTTCGACCGTCGTGAACGCTTCGGTCACATGCCAAGGCATGGAGCGAAATGCGGAGGCCGCTGATGTGTGAACGGATGCGATCCATCTCTCTGAGTGGAACGGTCCAACCCTAAAACACTGGGAATAAGGAAGTCAATAGACCGTTCCAATGGATTGTGGTTTCATACTTAGACGCATTCATTTGCATCGGGCGGCGGCCCTCAATTTGCTTCAAAGGAGAACTATGGCCAGGACCCCCACCCCGGAACTCGTCGCATCCTGCTGGACCAGTGCCGGCGATGCCCTTCCGCTGCAAAACCCCGAGACAAGTCCCGTGCCAATCACGGATCGGTTGGACGCGATGGCCTCGACAGGATGGTCAGGCTTTGGACTCGCCCATGACGACCTGGCCGCGGCACGCTCAACATTGGGCTTTCCGGCCTTGCGGAGGCTCATGGACGACGCCGGCTTCCGCCATGTTGAAGTTGAACTCCTCAGTGACTGGTGGGACGAGAACCTCTCCTACCGTTGGCGTCCCCAGTTCGACCTCCTCCTTGATGCCGCCGAGACGCTCGGCGCCCGGTTCATTAAGGTCGGAACTGCCCTTGGCCAGCCCCTGGATGACCTCGACTTCCTGGTGGATTCCCTCCGGCGCCTGACGGCTGAGGCCGCGCTGCGGGGTACCCGGATTGCCCTTGAACCGATGCCGTTCTCGATGGTCGGACGGATTCCGGCGGCGGCCGACCTCATGCGAAAGGTCGGCATGCCCGAATGCGGGTTGGTCATTGACTACTGGCACGTTTTCCGCGCAGGAACCACCCTGGAAGAGCTGTCCGGCAGCCTCGACGCTGATCAGATTTTCGGGGTGGAACTCAATGACGCAGATGCCGAAGTTCGGGGCTCACTCTTCGAGGACACACGAGACAACCGCCGGCTGTGCGGACAAGGCGACCAGGATGTCACCGGGTTTATCCGCACAATGCAGTCCGTTGGCTTCGATGGCCCCTGGGGCGTGGAAATCCTGTCTGCGGAACATCGTGCACTTCCCGTTCCGGAGGCCCTGCGGCACGCCTACACCACGGCGTTGGCCTGCTTTCCGGAACGGACGACGGCGGGAGGTCCCGCCGTCGTCCTCTAGCTTTCCGCGGTGCCCGCCGGGACGGCCGGCGCCTCGCCGGTGTCTGAAACCTCAGCCCGCTCAGGCCCTTCCGGCGGCTCCGGCTTGTAGACCCACGCCACCAGCACCACCGAGATGATCATCAGCAGGAACCACGAGACCAGTTTGTCGGGCGAGACCATGTGCCAGCCGTTCACCTGGCTCGGGTAGAGCCACGCCCCGGACCAGGTGGCGATGTTCTCGGCAATCCAGATGAACAGCGCCACCAGGAGGAACGCCAGGACCAGCGGCATCCGGAACCGCCGGCGGAACACGCGGAAATGCATCACGCACCGGCCGAAGAGGACCACGACGGCGGCCAGCAGCACCCAGCGGGCGTCGGCGATGTAGTGGTGTGTGAAGAAGTTCGCGTAGATGCCCGCGGCCACGATCGCCGTGACCCACCGCCGCGGATACGCCGCGAAACGCAGGTCGAAGAGGCGGTAGACGCGCACCATGTAGGAACCAACGGCCGCGTACATGAAGCCACTGAAGAGCGGCACCGCCCCGATCCGGAGGAAACCGTCCGCCTCGTACGTCCACGACCCGACGTCGGTCTTGAACAGTTCCATCACCGTCCCCACCAGGTGGAAGAGGACAATCACCCTGAGCTCCCGCACGGTTTCCAGCCGCGTGGCGACCATCAGGATCTGGATCACGATCGCGGCGAGGGTCAGGAAATCGTTCCTGGCCAGTGCGGCGTCATCCGGATACCAGAGCCGCGCCGCGAAGATCACGGCGAGGAGCGCGGTGCCGAAGATGCACGCCCAGGCCTGTTTGAGGCCGAAGACCGCGAACTCCACGAGCCTCGAACGGATGCCGCTCGCCGGGGCGTTGTCGAGCAGCCGGTGGGCACGCTCGTCGATCCGGTGCTCTACGGACGTGAAGCTGCGCATTGGTACCCCGTTCCCCCGCCACGAGTGGCAATGTGTTTTCCTCGCACCACCGCCGGCGGCCGTTTGGTGCGGCCGGCGCGATGGCGCGCAATCCACGGTATCCCACAGCCCTGCCATGGTTAGCTGCAGCGGACAGGTGGCCAGGGACCGGACTTCGGCATCGGCATCGGCATCGGCATCGGCATCGGCATCGGTGACGATCCTCCCGACCAGCCGGGCGTGCCGCCGGCGGTGTGCCGGGGTCCCGCAATGGGGATAGTTTTGGAGCATGACCGCTGCCTACAGGTACGACGTCGAGATGCTGCATCTTCTGGTCTCTCCGGCGCACGCCTACTTTGGCCGCGCCCGCGAGGGTGCGGCGGACGTCCCCACGACCGATGCCGACCGGGTCGAGGTGGTGGCGGGCAACGGCATCGTCGGTGACCGGTTCTTCGGCAAGGCCGCGCACATGGATGCCGCCGTCACCGTGTTCGCCATCGAGGCGCTCGAAGCCATGGCCGCGGAGCTGGGCGTAGCCCCCTTCGACCCCCTCCTTACGCGGCGCAATGTGGTCCTCAGGGGAGCCCATCTGGCTCCGCTGATTGGCCAGGACTTCGCGCTGGAATCGGGCGGGGACCTGGTGCGGCTGAAGGCCGGGCGGCCTGCCCACCCCTGCGCCTGGATGGACCAGAGGCTGGCTCCGGGCGCGCACAAGGCCATGCGCGGGCGGGGCGGCGTGCGCTGCCAGCCGCTCTCGGACGGCGTTCTGCACCGCGGGCCGGCCGTGCTGATCAGCCCCGTGCCGCTTGACCCCGGGCGCGCAGGCGAGGCCACCATGCTGCGGCCGTCCCGGCTGCCGTAGTCAGGCGGCACTGCCGCCACGGAGAACGGACGACGGCGGCACATCCCGCCGGACTGACAGACGCGGGAATGCGACGTGGGCGAAAATGGGGTCCATGACTCGGTATGTGATCACCCCGGATACGGCGTTGCGGCTCGCCCAGGACCAGACTGCCACCGGCGACGAATGCCAGCTGGTGGCCCCGACGCTTCTCCGCTCGCAGGTCCTTTCGCTCCTCTACCATGCAGTGCAGCGTGGCGAGTTATCGAAGGCGGACGCCGCCCGGCAGCTCGACTATGTGCGGGCCCTGCGCATCCGGCTGCTCGGCGACCGGGTTCTGCAGGCCGCCGCCTGGAAGGTGGCCGACCAGCTCGGCTGGCCCGACACCCTCGACGCCGAATACATCGCCCTGACCCAGCTGCAGGCCGATGCCCTGGTCACGCTGGACGGACAGCTTGCCCTGGCGGCCCGGGGGCTGGTCACGGTCGAACCGATCGAAGCGCTGTACTGATCCGCCTCCTGTGACTCCTCGGCTCCTTGTCGGCCTCGGAGATGGGGTTCCGTCCGGGTCCGCGCGCTCGCCGGCCCGGACGGAACCGCGCTATCGCAAAATGACGGTGCGGTTGCCGAGCAGCAGGATCCTGCCTTCGCAGTGCCAGCGGACGGCGTTGCGGAGGGCCGCGCATTCGGCGTCGCGGCCGACGGCGACCAGGTCGTCGGCCGTGTACGTATGGTCCACGTCGATGACCTGCTGCGCAATGATCGGCCCCTCATCTAGTTCGGCGTTGACGTAGTGCGCCGTGGCGCCCACGGTCTTTACGCCGCGTTCATAGGCCTGGTGGTACGGCTTAGCACCCTTGAAGCTGGGCAGGAACGAGTGGTGGATGTTGATGGTCCGTCCTGCCAGCTTGGCCGAAAGCCCGTCACTGAGGACCTGCATGTAGCGGGCCAGCACCACGAGTTCCACGTCGAGTTCGTCGACGAGTTCCAGGAACCGGGCTTCGGCGTCGGGCTTGGTGTCCTTCGTGACCGGCAGGTGGAAGAACGGGATGCCGTGCCACTGGACCAACGCCTCCTGCTCGCGGTGGTTGGAAACCACGGCGACGATCTCCACCGGAATGTCGCCGGTGCGCGCCCGGAAGAGCAGGTCATTGAGGCAGTGGCCCATTTTGGACACCATCACCAGGACGCGGCGTTTGCGGCCGTGCGGCTCCAGCTTCCAGTTCATCTGCCACTTCTCCGCCACCGGCGTGAAGTCCCGGCGCAGCTCCTCCGTACCGAAGGACTCCTGCGCCGAAGACTCCTGTGCTGACGCCTCCGGCGCCGCGGGCTCCCGCGCCGCGGAGAAATGGACGCGCATGAAGAAGTGCCCCTGCGCTTTGTCCCCGTACTGCTTGATGTCGATGATGTCGCAGCCGTGGCTGAGCAGGAATCCCGAGACCGCGTGGACGATGCCCCGAGACTCGGCACAGTCGACGGTCAGAACATGCTCCACCGCGGCCTGAGGTTCCTCCGCTTTCCGGACCGGATGGTGCAGGGTCGGTGCGGTGCTCATTTCTTCACGTTTCCGAATTCCCGCGCGGCGGCTGACTCATGCGCCAGATCCTCGGTGAGTTCGGCCTGGAACGTCGCGTAGCGGGCCAGGTGCGCCGGGCGCCGGCGCAGCACCAGCCAGGCGGCGCCGAGCAGGATGAACCACACCGGCGTGACCAGCAGCGCCGTCAGGGTGTCCGGCTGTGTGGTCAGCGTCCACAGCACGAAGGCGAAGAACGCGAAGACCACCCAGACCATGGGGACGCCGCCCGGCATCTGGTACTTCGACGCCTCGTGCAGGTGCGGGCGGCGCCGGCGGAAGGAAATGTAGCTGGCCAGAATGATGGACCACACGAACACGAAGCAGACGGCGGACACGGTGGTCACCATGTCGAAGGCCTTGCCGATGTCCTGCCCCGCGTACATCAGCACCACGCCGGAGAGCAGGAGGACGCAGGACAGGAACAGGGCATTCTGCGGGACCTTGCGGCGCGACAGCGCGCTGAAAACGGACGGAGCGTCACCCTCCTGGGCCAGCCCGTACACCATGCGGGACGTGGAGTAGATGCCGGAGTTGGCCGAGGACATGGCCGAGCTGAGCACCACCAGGTTCACCACCGTGGCGGCGGCACCCAGGCCTGCCAAGGAGAACATGGCGATGAACGGGCTGTGGCCGGCCCGGAACTGGGTCCAGGGCGTGACGGACATCAGAATGATGAGGGCGCCCACGTAAAAGAGCAGCACACGGATGGGGATGGAGTTGATGGCCTTGGGCAGGTTCTTCTCCGGGTCCTTGGCCTCTGCGGCCGTGGTGCCCACCAGTTCAATGCCCACAAAGGCGAAGACTGCAATCTGGAAGCCGGCCACGAATCCCATGAACTCGTTCGGGAAGAAACCGCCGTGGCTCCACAAGTTCGTGAAGGTGGCAGGGCCGGCGTCGGACTGGAACCCGCTGAAAATCATGAACAGGCCCACCACGATCAGTGCCGCGATGGCGATGATCTTGATCAGCGCGAACCAGAACTCCGTCTCGCCGAACGCCTTCACCGTGGTGAGATTCAGGAGCAGCAGGATGGCCACGGTGGCCAGGCCCGGGATCCAGAGCGGAAGCCCCGGCCAGAGTTCCTTCGAATAGCCGGCGATGGCGATGACGTCCGCGATGCCCGTGATCACCCAGCAGAACCAGTAGGTCCAGCCCGTGAAGAAGCCGGCCCAGGGGCCCAGGAGGTCCGCCGCGAAATCGCTGAAGGACTTGTAGTGCAGGTTGCTCAGCAGCAGTTCGCCCATGGCCCGCATGACGAAGAACAGCATGAAGCCGATGATCATGTAGACGAAGATGACCGAGGGCCCTGCCGCGGAGATGGTTTTGCCCGAGCCCATGAAGAGGCCGGTGCCGATGGCGCCGCCAATGGCGATCAGCTGGATGTGCCGGTTGCTGAGCTGCCGCTCAAGATGCGGCGTTTGCTGGGAAGTTACGGTTTCAGTTGTCACGTGCTGCTCCTCGAATCAATGCTTGCTGGAGTGCTGATGATGTTGCCGCCTGACCCGGGCCGCCGGGAACCGAATCAAGGCTGTTGAAGCTGTAGAGATGGATGCCCGCGACGCTGCCCGGCTGGCTTTCCAGTCCGGACACGAGGCCCTCTGGCGAGTAGCGGTCGCCGCTCAGGAGTTTGCGGGCCAGCGGGCCTTTGCGGCTAAGGAACCTGAGGGAACTTCCGACGCCGATCTGCGTCGCCAGGGAGACCAGCTTGGTCCGCGGAACGGACCCGGCCACGCCCGCCCAGACGGGCAGCCGCACGCCTTCGCGGCGCAGGAGCGCCGTGTAGTCAAGGATTTTCGGCACGGAGAAACACATCTGCGTGACAACGTGCGACGCCAGGTGCTGCTTGGCCAGCAGGGAGTCCAGCACGTCCACGGGGCCAACGGAAGGGTGACCCTCCGGGTAGCCCGCGACACCTGCCCGCATCATTCCGCCGGAGTACTGCGCGATGTCTTCCAGCACCGGAAGGGCGGACACGTACGGGCCTGCCGGCTGCTTCCGGTCTCCGCCGATCACGAACACTTCGCCGATGCCGGCAACGTCGCAGTCGCGCAGGATTCCGGTGAGGTCGGCACGGCTGTGCAGGCTCCGCGCCGCGAGATGCGGGATCACTTGGTAGCCGAGCACGCTCAGCTGGACGGCCGTGCGCATGGTCCGCTCGATGCCGTGATGGGGCAGGCACGTCACGGTGAGCGTGGTGGTCACGGGCACCAGGGCCGTGACCCGCTCAACGATTCCTTCCGAGGGGATGATTTCTATTCTGACGGGGAACATCTTTGGTCCTCTCTGAACATCAGGGTGGGTCTGGAAAGTCAGGCCGAGGCCGCGAGCAGTGAGCTGGCTTCCTGGCGGGTGGTTCCGGAGGACTCGATGTGGGCGAGTTCGGCCGGGATGTCCCAGCCCTTCTTGCGCATCGCGGTGGCCCAGAGCCGG